>NZ_AXVL01000052.1:0-4936 GCF_000482505.1 Leptotrichia trevisanii DSM 22070 | reverse complement strand
TTGTTTACATTATTGTAGGTAATGCTTGAATTTTCATCCATTGGCTTTAATGTTGTTACGGCCGCACCTTCAGTATGGGAACTTGTGTTGCTTCTTGAACGTGTAAATCCGGCGTTTACTCCGATGTTGGCGTAGAAGTTGCTGTTTGCCATGGCATCTCTTGCACCTTTTGCACCGACGCTCCATTTACATAGCTTGTCTGTTAATTGTACCGTAGCTTATTCTGCCTGAGAAGTCTTTCTACCTAATGTTGTATTTTTAAGTTATTTTTATTATTTTAACATCAATCATATACAAATGTAAATACCAATTTGTGTATTAATTTTTTTTTAACCAAACAAATTTTATTTAAATTTGAAAAATTAAGAATTTTGAAAACTGGTTTAGAAAATACGCCATCTAACTTATTTAAAAATATCATCTAAAAAGACCATATAATATCCATACAATTCAAAAAATTAATTTTTGGTATAAAAGCCTTAAATGAAAATTTTGGCTTGCAGGTGTTATATGGGTGAATTTGATATAATCAAAATGTTTGCATTAATTATTTGGAAGGCATGAAAAATGATAGAGAAGATCTGCACTTTCTATCTTGTATCCAAGATTTGGGTGCAGTTCAGATTATTAAATCAAAAAATTTCCAGTATTTTCTACATTTAATAAAATATTTTTTTTCTGGGAATTAAATCAACATCTATATATTTGTCAGTCTTAAAATTTTTAAAATAAATATTGTTCTTATCTTTTGAATAATATTTATTAATTATTTCAAAGCTGTCTAAATCTACTTGCGGTATTTTTTTATACATGTAATAAACATTTTCTTCATCTGTATAATAATAATTTGTAATTTTCTTAAATTTTCTACTATTTTTTACATTTATAAAATGAACTCCTGCAAAATCTTCATATAAAATTGTGTTATTATCAAAAGAAAAAAAATAATCATCTATTTTTGTTAATTTGATATTACTATTTATTTTTATCTTTTTAAAATCTTCAACCAAAGTATCATTAAAAAAAACTCTTCTTAAATATAAATATTTATCATCTCTAAAAAAATGTCTATTATAAATTTCTAAATTTTTGATAGAATAATTCAAAAAAATATTTTCTTCATAATATATATTATTTTTATCTCTTGAATATCCATAAGATAAGATTTCAAAGCTCTTTAAATCTACATCTTTTATTTTTTCTCCATGATAGTAAATATTATTTTTATCTCTTGAAAAATTTTCATCTAATATTTTAAAACTATTTTTATCCACATTTTCAATAATATTATTTGCATAATATATATTATTTTTATCAGAAATATAATTCTTTCCTAATACTTTCATTGTTGAAATATCAATCTTCACTTTTCTTAATGTATTAAAATTAATTTCTAAAATTCTAGCTTTCTCCTCAAAAAAAAGAACATAAACTTTATCATTAATAAGAAAAAAATTTTCTCCTAAAATTTTAAATTTTTCTATATTTTCTAAAATCTTTTCTCCTTCAAAATATAAATTATTCTTATCTTTTGAAAAACCATAAGGTAAAATTTCAAAACTTTTTAAATCTACATCTTTTATTTTTTCCCCACAATAATAAATATTATTTTTTGAAAAAAAGTATTCTTTTATTATTTTAATTGGAATATCATCTATCTCAAAAATTTCCTCCAAATCTTTCTCACCAATTATTAATTTATTTACATCTGAAATATCAGCTAATAAAACCTTTTTTTTAGTTCCATAATAATTATGAGAGTCCTTTAAATAACAGCTATTTATTTTATTAAATCTATTTTTTTGAGTTTTAAAATCTTTATCATTGGCATAAAGCATATTTAAAATTATTAAAAAAATCAAATATTTTATGATTAGAGTTTTTATAAATATTTTTTTTATCATTCTTTTTCTTCCCATTTTTTCATTATTTCTTTATAAAGCATTTTTCCTTTATCCATTTTTTTATCTACTTACTTCTCCGACAATGAATATGCTTTGATTATCCAAAAATGCCCTATCTTCATTTGTTCTGCTTCCGTTTATGTTTACAAATGTTGGCCCTTCGTTTGCATTTACTTCAATATTGGCATAGAAATTGCTGTTTGTCATACAAATATTTCTTTCTTTTTTTATTATTTTAACATTAATCATATATAAATGTAAATGCCTGCTTTAAAGAAAAAAATTAAAAATTTTGGCTTGTAGGGGGTTATATAGGCAAATTTGATAATCAAAATATTTTGCATTAATTATTTCAAATGTATGAAGAATGTGAGAAAAATAACCGCTGTCTTTTACAACAACGATTATTTAAAACTTTTATAATTTAATTATTCACTTTCATTTTCTAATTCAGAATTATTCTCATCAATATCTTCTTTCGGATTATTAAGTGAATTATGTTTTAAATGTATTAATTCATGTGCTAATACAATATATGTTGGAACTATTTCTGAATATATTTTAGTAGCATTTCCATTACTATCTAATTGTACATTATTAAGTCTTACTTTTTTTTCTGTATTTAGTAATGCAAAATATTCCTTTTCATCGTTTATATTTTTTGGGTAATTATATGTAGACATTGACCCTTTTTCTTGTTGTTTACCATCTCTATCCATTTTTGCTTTAAACCAATTATTGGGATCTCTTTGAGTTGTTATCGATACTTTTCTTTTATTATTTATTAAATCTGATATTAATCGATTCCCATTTACACACTCAGAATTACCATTTATATTACAAGTTGCTTCTTTTTCTTGATTTCCATTCTTGCTTATACACTTATGTCAATATGACTTATCAAATATATTTTAAGAAATAATATTAATGGTCAAAAGTCCATCTTCTGGTTTTTCCTTGCTCTACAAATAGTATATCTATTTCACGTTTTAAATTATATATTTTATTATTAGCCTTATCTTTTATGACAGTTTCAAATATAAATTCATTTTCCATATATGGTCCAGAAGATATGTTATATTTTTCATTCTTTTCTCCTAAAATCCAGAGCAAATCATTATTAATAGAATATTCAAAAATATAACTGTTGATATCAATATATTTACTATTACTTATACTTTCAACATATAAATTTTCATTTATGGAAATTTCTCCTATTTTTTTTTCTTTGTAATAAATTATTATAGTTTCTAAATATAAATTATTCTGCAAACTTTTTAATTTAATAATTATATTACCATTGTCAAAATTTATATCTTCAATATTAGAAATTTTATCATTATCTCCATAATTTAAACGACGCATTGAAATTTCATAATGATTTTCTTTAATTATCTCACCTCTATTAAAACAATAATAAATTAGTAATAAAAGTAATATTATTATTAAAATTTTTTTCATAAATTATCACCTCAAATCCATTATCCGAGGAGCTATTTGCTCAGGATTAAATTTTAATAAATTGTTTAATTGATTTTTAAAATCATCTAAAAAGTGACGGTCAGATGTATACTCCATTGCTTCTTTTAAACCTATAGAACTATATCCTCTTGATATAGCCCAAATTTTTATATCTTCATAATTATCAGACACTACTTTTCCTACTAAAGATAATTCTATTCTTTTTCGTATACTACTTTTATCATCTGGTCCAGTTCCCCAATTTAACCAATAAATTACATCTCTCCCATGTTTGGTTTTATCTGGATCTTTATCATTAATATAAGTAACAGTATTAAAAGTTCCTCTATTATAATAATCATTTACGAGGTTTCCTTTAGAATCTAAAACCACTTCCTTTCCATCATTATTGTTTACGTATTTTACATTTACATCTTCTCCAATATAAATTTTTCCATTTCTAATATTATGTAAAACTGCTTCATTATCAGGAATTCTTCTATAGTTTCTTCTATCTCTATTAAATTCTTCTAAGGTTACATACATGTTAGCTTGCATATAATAATAATTCATTTTTGCTACATATTCACTAATATAAGGTGATGTCAAATTAGTATCATTATTATATTTTTTTAAACTAAAATTAGCGTATTTTTTACCAAATACTCTAGCAAACGCTTTATTAACCTTGCTTTCATCTTTTATAGTTCTATTTTTAATATATTTTTCAGGTACAATGGTCTTGTCACTTGTAACCTCACTATTAGTATCCATAACAGCCTCATTAAGCTCTCCTGTACTTATACTCTCAGTCTTGCCTTCCCTAGCCCTCTTCATCATATCATCATAGGCCAGTTCTCCTGCTACGGTTGATTTCAACTTCCCTTCATTGTTGGCTTTTCCCTTTTTATCTTTCAAATCTTCTGATATTTTCCATTCCCTTGCTACTGAGGCACGTATTTCTGCATCATCTGTCAGATTCTCATTTACAAAGATTTTATTGGTAGTTTTATCGTAGAAAGCCCTTATTGTCTTTCCATCTCCTGCCAGCTCGTCAAGCCTTGCCCTTACATTTTCTAGTAAGTCAGGATTGTCAGGATTAAATTTCTCTATTCCTTTTATTTTTAAAGTGTCCCATACTTCCTGTGAATTCAAGTTCCCTATTGCTATTGCATTCATTTCAGGAGCGGTCTTAACCCTTATTATGCTTTCCTTGATTTCATTGATTGTTCTTCTTTCAGGATCTCCAATATCTTCTTTTCCACCATTTACAAGATTTTCAATTGTTTTTAATACAGTCTCTCCTGTAGCTTTTCCTTCAAGTATTGCTACTTCCAGATCTTCCTTGAACTTTGTTGGATTTGAAATATATTCTATAACCTGCGGCTCCACATTGATATTCGTGCTTCTGTGAGTATCTTTCGTTATTTCATTTGCTTTTGATAAATCCCTGTTTATCTCATCTCCTGAAGCATTCTGTATCTCCACATTTCCAACTATTGTATTTCTCGTAATTCCTTCCTTGTCCCTGCTGTCCTGATTGAAGCCTGCACTTGTGATTCTTGGTTTTC
>NZ_AXVL01000051.1 GCF_000482505.1 Leptotrichia trevisanii DSM 22070 | reverse complement strand
CTACAAATACATCTCCGCCGATTGTCCATTGTAATGCCCCGTTGTAATCCTTCTTCGGTGACATTGTCTTGAACACTCCTGCTTTAAGTATTGTCTGATTTTCTTTTGATTTTCCGATGTCCTTGAACTTGAATCTGTTTGTTACAGCTCCTGCATACCATCCGCTTGAGTTACCCATCTTGATTTTTTCATCCTCATGAACGTAAGCCACACCGTAGGCATTGCTTGTGTAGTTAATGATTCCTGCAGTATCAGTGTTGTATTCATCTCTCATACCGAACACTTTAATCTTGTTGTTTTGTTTAGATGGATTTCTCCAGTCGTGTTTTAAGTATCTGAACTCTTTATCAAGCAAGTTTCCAGTTGCGTTGATTCTTTGTTGAAGGTTTCCATATTGGTGTCCCATCATTTCGTCTGTTGCCTGATAGAACAGGATTTCTTCGTTATTTCCTATTCCATTTATCTTGTCAAACAATTGTTTTTCCCTGCTTCCTAAACCTTTGACTCCGTATCTTTGTTCCAGCCCATCCAGGAAATTGTATGTATCTGTACTATTTACAGGCGTATTTTTTCTTCCTGCCCATTTAGTATATGGAATTTTTGCCAGGTAGGCGTTCTGTATTGTTCCGTCTGTCTGATTTTGTGCCACACTTGCCATCCATGTCAGTGATCCTGAATAGATGTTCCATTTTTCAATTTGTGGATTGTTCAAAATCATCTTGTTATATGGTGACAGTATTTCCTGACTTATTTTTATGTATTTTCCTGTTGTATTCTGGGCAGCTTCAGTACCTATTATCAAGTCTGCATTTCTTAGTGTGCTCAACTTACTTAACCCGACTATCGGTGTCGTAAACCGTCTGCTTGAAGTATCCACATACATTCCGATTGTTGAAACGTCCATCGGCTTGTATTCCTGTTTTGTTGTCGTAGCCAGTTCAGGTGTCACAGGCACTCCGTTTACTGTTATTGTTGCTACTGATGAACCTGCCGGTGCATGTATTTTGACTCCTCCCATATCTTTGGCTATTTCCTGTCCTTCTGTCGGAACTTGTGAATCTCTGGCTCCACTTCCTGTTATTCTTAAAGTTCCATAGTTTTTAATTACCCCTACGTTCTTACCTACGGAATTTCCCTTGGCAAGTAGTCCTACAGCCTCCGTGGCATCAATTTCAATTGTTCCGTTATTTTCTATTGTCGAACCATTCTTAACTACCATTCCCACAACTTTTTTCAAGCCTGTTCCATTTGACTTGATTATTCCATTGTTTACTCCATATGCTCCATTATCAAGATACATTCCTGTTGTATTGCTTGCGTTAAGGTTGATTGTTCCGTCATTTGTAACTCTTGTCCCTCTTTCTGTTCCGTACATTCCTATGCTATATTCACCATTTACATTTATTGTTCCCTTATTTACTATGTTTCCTGTATAGGCAGGTGTTGCTACATCCCCAAAATATCCTGCTGCCATCCCTATTGCATATTTATTGTCCTTTGGATCGGCATTTCCAACACTTGAAGCTCCCACTGTTATTGTTACACCTTTATTATTTACTGCACTTCCTCCATTTGTACTGTAAATTCCTATATTTCCTATTCCTGAACCATAATTAATATCAGCGTTGTTTGCTACTGTTCCTGCTGAATAAAGTCCATAGTTCAATGAACCACTTGAAGTCAATGGCGTGTTATTTATCACTGTTCCCGATGTGTCTCTCGAAAATACGAAAACTGTGCTATCTCCTACGGATTGTGAAGTCATATTACTTGTTATTGTGTTTCCAGTCCCTTCATTGATAAATCCGTATGAGCCATTACCTATTGTAAGTTTAGAGCCTGCATCCGCTGTTACCTTATTTCCAGTTCCTTTTGTGTATACACCAATTGCCTCATTTTCTCCCAATGTAATCACAGAACTGTTTGTCAATGTAACATCTCCGCCTGTACTAAGTATTCCCTTTCCTTTATTTCCAATTGTCAAGGTTCCGCTATTTATCACATTTGCACCTTCGGAATAGATTCCATAGGCTTTTCCACTTTTATCTATTATTGTTCCTGTATTTGTCAAGGTTCCACCCGTCGTATAAAGTCCAACGATACCTTTGTCGCTGCTGTTATTTACAATGTTTATGTTAGTTGCACTTGTTGCCGTATTATCATAAAAAATTCCTGCCCCAGAAGCATTTGATGCACCGGTGTATTTTATTTCAAAAGTCTTTCCGTTAGGATTTATGCTGGAACCGTTTGAAACAGAGATTCCTACACCTTTGTCCTTTATTTCCACTCCTGTATTCGATGTAAAGTTTACAACACTTTTTGTCCCGCTTGCATAAACTCCAATCCCGTTAGTCCCCACTGCAATATCAGCGCTTCCAGTTCCTCCCAAATTAATTATGTTTCCTGCCCCTTCGGACACTATTCCAACACCACTATCTCCTGTCATTGTTATCTTACCGTTATTTGTAATGACTCCATTTGAAGTGGATACGCTCGATTTTCCTCCCGCCTGATTTGTCTTTCCATACATTCCAATCGAACCATTTCCTGCAACTGTTATCTTACCATTATTAGTTACTTCCAAAACTTTATCAGCCACTGCCAATGTCCCTTTTGAAATTTTGTCATCCGTTCCATAAGTTTTTAATTTTGAAGCTGAAGCAAATGCCGCCATTCCCACTCCACTTGAAGTGACATTTATTGTACTATTGTTTGTAAGGCTGCTTCCATTTATTCCATATGCTCCAATTCCCTTATCTACGCTGATAGTCCCCTTATTATTAACATACCCAAAACTTGTAGACAATGCCGTTGTCTTTGAAGGTGTACCCCCTGTTATATTAACTGTTCCATTGTTTGTATACCCTGTAGTTGTGTTATCCACAACATCGTCATGGGAAGCCATTGATAAACCTTTTCCAGTCGCAGAACTTACTGTTACACCATTTGCTATAGTGAACTTTTCATTTGAAAGCCCTAATTTTGTGTTAAACTCATCTGCTGTATCATCCAGGTTCTGATTATTATTAAGATTAAATTTACCGTCTATGTAATATATCTTGTAGTCATGTTTATTTGTGTTCAATGCGGCAAGCTGCATATCATTTTTTATATTATTTGAACCTGTTGTCCCTCCTGTCCAGTTAGTCGTATCCCCTTTGTAAGTACGCAATACCACGTTATCTCCGGTAAGGTTTACAGTTACATTCTGCATTCCATGATATTTAGCCGTTGCAACCTTTGTATTCCCTTCGTAGTCAGCAGCTGTAGTCCCCGGCATTAATATACCGTCTGACATATTTATTGTTGTAGCTCCCTTGAAGTTTATTGCAGACGCATTAGTATCTGCATAAAATGGTGTAGATTTTGAATGATCCACAGTAACTGTTCCACTTGCCACCACATCACTTGACGTAGCTTTATTTTCATGATAAATAGTTCCACCGCTGAAATTAACTTTTCCTCCATTTATTGCAGCCAATGCTCCATTTTCACCAGTTTGAATCTTATTACCTGTTCCATTATCAATATTTACAACAGAACCATTTCCCGAAGCAAATCCAGCCATACCGCTTACTTTAATTTTTCCATTCTTTATATTTACAGTTCCACCTTTTGTCGCACTTTTCAATGCTTCTGTGTCCAGTGTTGCCAGCCCTGCAATATTTTCAAATTTATTAGATTTAGAATTTGCGTCTACCGCTGTAACATCACCATAAATATTAACAGTTCCTTCGTTTCTTGCAAACCCTACTACCGATTGATAGTTTACTGCCGTTGTAGTTATAGCTTTCGTTGAAGTTCCGGCATTTACAATACCTTTATTATCTCCCATATAGGCGATTCCTTTTTTTGAAGCAAGTATAACTGGTGCAAATATATTAACTTCTGATGATTTACCTTGTAATTGTTCATTATTACTGTCTTTAATATCTGCTGCTGTTAATACTGCCTTTGATCCAAGTTGGTGAGTAGCTTGGTCCCAAGTTCCTTCAGAATATGCAATAGTTGTTCCAGTAGAAGCGTCATCTCCATCCATTGTAATACCATCTTTTGTAGCTAAAACTGTGCCAATACCATCAGTAATGTATTCAGAACGTTTACCATAAGTACGTGTAGTTATGTCTTCAGCTACATTCATAACCGTTCCTCTTTTAGATATGAACATAAATCCATTTTTTGAATTTTTTCCAAATTGTATATTAACTTTTCCCACATCAAGTGCATGAATTTTATCATTATCAAGTTTGTCAATATTACCATAGGAACCGCTTGGAACTCCTAAATCTCTAGTTGGAACTATTCCATCCCTTTGTCCTGATTGAGAAAATATACCTACTCCTCCTTCCACCCATTGATTACTATAACCTGTAGTAGAACCATCAGTACGAGTAGTTAAATTCCCAACAGAAGTTTGTGTTGCTCCTCCTAATCCATCTCCAATTTTTGCACTAAAATCAATCTCTCCTTGATATATCCCTATATATGATGCTCTTCTCCTAAATCCTGCATTTTGTTCAATATCTCTATGTGTTATTTCCCAAGATTTAGGATCTACTCCACCCATTAAATCACCAAAGAATAACCCTACATTTTCATCTCCATATAAATTTACTTCTCCTTGAGTACCAAGATTAATATACGACTGCATCACATTACTGTTAGCACCATTTTTATCTATAAATTCCGGTCTTGCTGTACGTCCTCCTTGAAATGGTGTTTTAGACCAGTTTGGTACATAGCTTATACCTGAGTAAACTATATTAGAAGCTCCATAAGAATTTATTTTACCTGTATTTTCTATATGTCTTGCACCTGAAATACCAGTTGTTAAATAAGCGTTATTTCCTGCTCCATATAAATTAATATCAGTTTTTCCTTTAAGTGCTCCCATATAATGATATTGTGACAAATGTCCTATTATTGTTCCAAAAGCTGAAGGCATAATATAATAAACTGAATTTTGATCATTATACACGTCTACTTTTGTATTTTCCATTTGCACAACTCCATTACGCCATGTTTCTGAAGTAAGGAATCCCGCTCTTCCATATAGAAATGCATTTGTATTTTTTACATTTACATCTAATAAAGTATGAATTCCTATAGTTCCTTGAACAGAACCTGTGGCATGATCAGCTCCTCCATCTTCACCTCTACCAACATCAGTTCCATCATTTGTTCCGCCTGAGGTTTGTTGATCACTTAATGTACCATTATAATGCCCTCTAACATGCACATTCAAACCGTCTAAAGTTAAAGGATTACCATATTGACTATCACTTCCTCCATTCCCTGCTCTATACAAAATATTAGTTGTACGTCCTACTTGCACTGTTCGTGCTACTCCATAATTTACAGTAATAGTTGCTGAATCCGTTGGTGTATTACCATTCATGTATCCTGTTTTGTTTGCATAAGCTGGATTAGTTGGATTGTTTAGCCATGAACCACCTTCAATTCCTGCATATATTGTTTTATTTTTTGTATTATTTTCATCAAATGTACCTCCTAAAGCTGGCACAGATTGATGGTTCCCATCAAAGAAAAAACCTGTAAATGGACTTGCATTTGGCTTAACAATTGTTACTTCCTTTGTAGGTGTTTCTGGTTTTGGCACCGTTACTGCCGGCGGTTCTGTTCCATTTACTGTCAGTGCTTGTAATCGTGGTGCTCTTATTCCCAAATCTGGAATATCTATTTTTACTGTTTTTGGCCTAATTGATGCTTCCACATTTATTTCCACAATTGGCTCCTGAGCCGGATTATTACTTGCGATTCCATAGGATGAAGCCAATCCACTTCTTGCATTTGAAGAAGCTAGATGTCTACCTGAACCTAAAGCTAATTTCCCATAATTTTTACTTAAAGGTGAAGTATATCTTTCAAAAGAATTTAAACTTCTTTGGAACATTCCTTCATATGGATATTTTTCCTGTTTATCCCCACGTCCTTTATAAGTACCATTCCAATTGTTGTTAAAATAATTTAGACCATATTGCCAGCTACTCCACGGTGCTTTTACAACATGATCTCCTTGTTCCATTAATTGAATAAGTTCAAGATTTGTATTTTTTAACAATTTATCATTTTCTCTTCTTGTTTCCTTAACTTTTTGATGCATATTTTTTATTGATGTAGAAATTTCCTGCTTTTGATTTTCTATGCTTCTATTTGTTACTTCCGAGAACAAATTACTTGTGACTGATACCATTCCAGTCATCAGGAATTTTATCACCAAGCTGTCTGTATAATGTACCTCCTTACATCGCTTTGCAAATGCACGTAAATCCCGTTTTACATTTTGCAGATTATTTGTCATTTTAACACATCTCCTTTTCTAAAATCTTTGTAATTATTTTTCTGTCAGATCATATTTAATTAAAAAAATTATTCTATTATAATTTAAGTTTGTTAGTAAAATAACATAATTTGAAATTTCAAGTAAATTAATTATAAAAAATTAAAACATATTTTCTTTCAAAATTAAATTTTATAAAATATAAAAATTATGTTGTAATTTTTGTTTTCAATTCAGATTTAAAAATAGCTCTATTACATATTTTGTCTTATTATAAATCAAATTAACAAAATCTTTTAAGAAACATAGTTACATTACATTTTACCAGATTAATCAAAATTGTCAATTATTTTTTTAACCAAATGTTCTATGTATGCCTAAACTACCAGTAAAATTGTTTTAAAAGTATACTAAAAAATATAACGATTTTATTCAAATCTAATACTAAATTCCATTTGAATAACGAATTTATTACAAATTTTTCCATCAAAAGATAAAAAACTACTATTTTCAAATAATTAAAATCTCGGAAATTTATAATAGCTATTTTTTCTTTATTTAGTTTTAATAAACCTTTTAATATTTCGTTATATTCAAACTTAAATTTATTTTTTGTTTGTTTAAATATATTTTATCCAATTAAAGAAAAATAATAAAATTAACTTGATTTTTTCGTATTTCAAGTTAAAATTTAATATAAGGTAAATTTTGTTAATTAAGAAAATAGATATAGGGAGGAAACATTATGAGAATATATGACAACAGTAACATTAGAAATGTCGGGATTTTAGGACATAGTGGTTCAGGAAAGAGTAATATGGTGGAGGGGCTGGAATTTACAGCTGGACTTACCAATCGTATTTCAACCAATGAAAATGATACAAAAATTACTAATTCCTTGAGTTTACATGCAATTGAATATCAGGCTGCAAAATTTAATTTTGTGGATATTCCGGGATACGGGGATTTTTTTGGTGAAGTTGAATCTGGGCTTGCAGCAGTTGACGGAGCGGTTATTATTGTTGATGGAACTACTGATCTTACAGTCGGTACAGAAACAGCTCTGGAATTGACAGATAGCAGAAATATTCCACGATTTATTTTTGTAAATAAAATTGACAATGAAAAAGCTGATTATGAAAAAATCCTTTCACAGTTGAGAGAAAAATATGGTAAAAGAATCGCACCGTTTCATGTACCTTGGGGACGTGGAGATGAATTTCGTGGACATATTAATGTAGTTGATATGTTTGCAAGGGAATTTGATAAAAGTAAAAATGAATGTGCAACTGTGGAAATGCCCTCTGATATGGATGATGAAATAAATCCGATTAGAGAAATGCTTTTGGAAGCGGTAGCTGAAACTGATGAAGAGTTAATGAATAAATATTTTAACGGTGAAGAATTTACAACAGCTGAAATTCACCATGGACTTAGACAGGGAGTGCTTGACTGCTCTGTAATCCCGGTTATTTGTGGTTCAACTTTGAAAAATATTGGGCTTCACACAACTTTTGACATGGTAAAAGACTTCTTGCCGTCACCTGATGACAATGAAAAGATTGAGCCTGAAAAAAATATATTTGTATGCCAAATTTTTAAAACTACGATTGATTCTTTTTTAGGAAAAGTTTCTTATGCAAAAGTTTATTCTGGTGAAGTTAAGCAAGATAGCGAAGTTTTTAATATAAATAGAAAATCAAAAGAAAGAATTGGAAAAATTTACACATTCGTTATGAATAAAATGGAAGAAGTTCAAAAGGGAATCGCTGGAGATATTGTTGTATTTTCAAAATTTAACAGTACAAAAACTTCTGATACATTGTCAACTGATGAAAAAGAAACTGCCTTAAAGGAAATAACTTTTCCAAAACCACAATTATTCGTAGCAATAGAGCCTTTAAACAAAAATGATGATGAAAAAATGTCTTCTGGACTTAATCGTCTAATGGAAGAAGATCCATCTTTCACTTGGCATAGAAACCTTGAAACAGGGCAGACAGTGCTAGGAGTACAAGGAGAACTCCATTCTGCAACAGTTATCGAAAAATTGAAATCCAAATTTGGAATAACAATAAAAACTATCGAGTTAAAAGTACCATACCGTGAAACAATCAAGGGAACTTCCGACGTTCAAGGAAAACATAAAAAACAATCAGGTGGACACGGACAATACGGAGATGTGTTAATTAAATTCTCTCACATAGACGACGACTTTATTTTTGAAGAAACAATCACAGGTGGAAGTGTACCAAAATCATACATTCCAGCGGTAGAAAAAGGATTAAGGGAATCACTCAAAGAAGGAGTTTTAGCAGGTTACCCAGTAACTAACATAAAAGCCGTTTTATACGACGGTTCATATCACGATGTGGATTCCTCAGAACTAGCCTTCAAAATCGCAGCAAACTTGGCTTTCAGAAAAGGAATGTTGGAAGCAAAACCAATTTTACTTGAGCCAATTATGGAACTTACAATTATCATTCCAGAAGAATACATTGGAGATGTAATGGGAGATATTAACAAAAAACGTGGTAGAGTAATCGGAATGGAAGCCCACAAAGGCACAAAACAAAAAATTGTAGCCGAAGCCCCAATGTCAGAAACATTCAAATACGCCAATGAATTGAAAGCCATCACGCAAGGACGTGGATATTTTGAAATGAAACTCATAAGATACGAAGAATTAATGGGAGATTTGGCACAAAAAGTAATTGACAGCAGAAAAAAATAAAACTTAACTAAAATATTTTTTAATAATTTGAGAAAAGAGAGAAATTTAATGCTATATTTTTCTCTTTTTTCACTTTGATAAAGTAAAGCATTTAAGGGAAAATTAAAAATTTTGAAAAATCAAAAAAATATGATAAAATAAACTTGTAGTAAAAGTGGTAAAAATTACATATCCAGTAAAATAAGGATTGAAACAAAAAATTAAAAACAACAACTTTTATATAAGGTTGTTTTTTTGTTTGTAGAAAATTATAAATAAAAAAGGAGCAAAAAATGGCGTTAATTTTTGTTACTGGTGGTGCGAAAAGTGGAAAAAGTAAATTTTCGGAAGAACTGATTTTGAAATTGAATAATGGGAAGCAGGAGAATGTGTATTTGGCAACATCGCTTGTGTTTGATGAGGAAATGAAGGAAAAGGTTAGGTTACATAAGGAAAGACGGCAAAATAACTGGATTACAGTGGAAACTTACAAAAATTTTGAAAATAATTTAAATAAATATTTTCTTAAAGTAGAAAATGAAATTAAGAATAATATGCTTGTAGACTGCCTTACAAATATGATTACTAATATAATTTTTGAAGAAAAAGATGTTGATTGGAATAATTTTGACAAAAAATCATATGTTCAAATCGTGGAAAAGTTGAATAAAAATGTGGAAAACTCAGTGAATGAATTGTTAAATGTGGCAAATCAATTTGAAAATATCGTAATTGTATCAAATGAGCTTGGAATGGGACTTGTACCAAATTATCCGCTGGGGCGGTATTTTCGTGAAATTGCGGGAAAAATGAATCAGGTTGTGGCAGACAGAGCTGATGAAGTGTATTTTGTTGTGTCTGGAATTCCAATGAAAATTAAGTAATTTATTAAAACTATTTATTTATAAGTAATTAAAAAAATTGAATTTATCTATCAAGAACAAAAACAAAGAAGAATGATAGAAAATTATAACTATAAAAATATTATAATTATTAGGGACAGATAACAGAATTATTTTTTTAAGGAGAGTTTTAATATGAAAAATCGAAAAACGGATTTACAGACAGAAAAAGATAAAATTAGAAAAGAGATTTTGAAAAAAAGGAATAATTTATCCTATGAAGAAGTTGAGAAAAAAAGCAGTCTGATTATTAAAAATTTGGAAAAATTTATAAAAAATGCTGAAAATGTAATGATTTTTATGGATATGAAAAATGAAGTAAGAATTACAAAATTAATGGAACTTTATCCTGAGAAAAATTTTTTTATTTCTAAAATTACAGATAGCAAAAATCGGGAAATGAAAATTAATAAATACAATGAAAATGAACTTATTTTACACAAATTTGGGTATTACGAATCATCTTCCAATGATTTTTATGATGAAAAAATTTTAGATATTGTAATTGTTCCAGCAATTGCTTTTGATTTTGGGAAAAATAGGATTGGATTTGGTGGGGGATATTATGATACGTTTTTGAAAAAAGTTCGAGAAAAAAATAAAAAAGTTTTATTTATTGGTGTGTGCTATAATTTTCAGATTATCAAGAACGTTCCAATAGAAGAGCACGATATAGTTTTGGATCTTGTTGTAAATGAAAATCAGATTATTAGATAGGACTGTTAGGAAACATAAAACTATTTACCTTATTTTTCAAGTGTTTATCCTGCGTTATTTTTTACCTTTTCCACATTATCTTTTTTATTTAAATTTTTGTCACTTTCCTTGTTTTCCTCTTGTTTTACTCCCCACGCTTCAGGTTCTGGAACACAAATTGGACGCCCTTCTGGAAGCATATTCCATATTTTTTTTAATATTCCCATTACAAATACACCTCTTTTATATTTATTTTTAAACTTTGCTCGAGCTTCTTCAATATAGAACATGAACTATTCTCACTTAAAGAAGCAGGAGCTTCTTGCTAATATTTGTTAAATATTTAAATTTGAATAGATTAATTATAATCTGGGTTTTCAAATTTAAATTGATTTTTTATAATTGACGAAGCAAAAGTTTTAGAGCCAAGTATAAATCTATTAGTTCAAAAATTTTTGAAAAAATATGATTTCACCTAAAATTTCTTTTTTTAGAAAATTTTACTGTTCAGTTTTCATAAAAATATCCCCCCATTTTTTTACTTTGTAACATATAATTTCTCGAATTATTTTCTCCTAAAAAATGAACAAATTTCCATTATTAATGTTTCAACTCCAGTTTCCATCTCAATTTTCCCTGTTTTTATATCCTTTTCGATTTCCCAGCATCTAAAAACTAATTTTTTTAAATTGACGTTTGTATAGTTTTGCTCCAATTCAAATTTTTTGAAAATTGCATAAGAATTTGGAATTCTGTTATTGGATTTGAAAATTTCCTTTATTTCTTCAAATTCCATTTTAAAAGTGTTGTAATTTTTGCTGAATTTTCTCCCTTTCATTTTTAATGAACTTATTTTGTACATTGTTTCAAGCTCATTGTAAAGGGAATACAAAATTCCCATATATTCCTTTTTTTGCTCCAAATATCTCATTACATCCGTTGGATTGTTTATTAATATGTTTCGTGTCATTTCATAAATTTGATAATCTTTTTCAATAGACACGATATTTTTAATTTTTTCAATATCAAACTTTTTTCCATCCAGAAAAATCTTAATTTTTGCAACTTCATTTCTGACTTTGAATGGATTGTTCCCTATCATTTCTAGAAGCATTGCCACATCTCTTGCATTTATATTCAGTTCATTTACAACATAATCCCGAATTTCCTCTTCCGTTTCCTTCTGAAATAAAAAAACTTCCATTTGCTTATTTTTACTAAGTTCATCCAGTAACTTTTTTAATTTTACTCCAAATTTACCGTCTTCCCTGTCATAATCAATAATAATTTCCTTATTCACAATTTCAAGGTTTGCTATGTATTTCAAAATTTCCTCAATATTTTTGAGCTTTTCCGCTCTTTTTAGTACAACCAGTTCCTGATTTGAAAATATTGAATTAATATTTATTTTCTCCAAAAATTTTTCATTTTCCTTTAAATCCACATCAAAAAAACTTTCACTAATTCCAACATTTTCCTTCCGAATTTTCTCCAAAAGTTCAAAATACTTAAATTCCCTCTGCTTTTTTCCTCCAATAAAATAAATCATTTATTTCCTCACGTCTATAATTATTTCTTATTCTTGAGAAAATTATATCAGATTTTCTGTATAATTTGAACTTTAAAACCGAAAATAAATAAAATTTGTAAAAATTATATTCTATATTTTTCTCTTATCTGGTTTTTGTATGTTTCAGCCTGAGTTCCATATACTATCTGAATTCCTTTTCCAGAACGAATTACACCTTTTGCCTGCAATTCTTTCCATCTTGCATCATCAGCAACTATAGAAGCATCTTTTACAGTAACTCTAAGTCTTGTAATGCAGGCATCTATATTTTCGATATTTTCTGCTCCTCCTAATGAAACCACTATATCATCTATGAGTTCTGTATTTCCTTTAGCTTCGTTATAGTCTTTTCTTGTATAAAGTTTATTTTCAGAATCTCCTCTACCTGGTGTAAGAATATTGAATTTCAGAATTAATGTTTTGAATACAAAATAATACACAAGTGCGTATACAGGCCCTAATATTAGTATCCAAAAGTATGAAGTCTTCGCATTTCCTTGTAAAAGTCCAAAGAAAGTAAAATCTATAATTCCTCTTGAGAATGTAATTCCTACTGCTACATTAAGCACATACATCAGCATATATGCTAGTCCTTCAAGCAATGCGTGAATTACATATAGTGCAGGTGCTACAAATAAGAAAGTAAACTCTATCGGTTCAGTTATTCCTGTAAGGAATGATGTCAATGCAGCTGACAATAATATTCCTTTTATAGCCGCCTTATTTTTATCATCTGCAGTTCTGTACATTGCAAGTGCTGCCGCAGGTAATCCAAACATCATAGGTAAAAATCCGCCTGTCATTGTTTTTGTAGCTGTCGCACTAAAATGTTTCACTGTTGGATCTGCAAGCTGTGCAAAGAATATATTTTGTCCTCCTGCTACCATCTGTCCCGCTACTTCCTGATAACCTCCAAGCTGAGTATACCAGAACAGAGGATATATAGCATGGTGTAATCCAAATACATTTAACAATCTCATTGTAAATCCATAAAAGAATGTTCCTATCGCTCCCGTTGCCGCAAACATTTCTCCAGCTTTTACAATTCCCATAAAGATTGTAGGCCAAATAAACGGAAATATTGCCGCCAAAGGAATAAATAAAATAATCGTCATAACTGGCACAAATCTGTTTCCGCTGAAAAATGCCAAATAATCAGGTAATTTTTTATCTGAAAATTTGTTTGTAATTGCCGAAGCCACAATACCACACACGATACCACCAAACACACCTGTCTGTAATGTAAATATTCCAAGTTCTTTCGCATATAATGCTGCTGTCCCCCTTGCCGCAGCTTCACTCAAACCTTTTCCAACAAGAGCATCATAAGTTACTGAATCAGCAGTTATACCTTGAAAACTCAAAATTGTCCCTATTATAGTGTGAAATAGCAAAAATCCCAAAACAGCTGATAATGCTGCAGTTTCTTTATTTCTATTTGCAAGCCCTATAGCCACACCAACTGCAAACAGTAAAGGCAAATTTGCAAAAACAAATAATCCCACATTAGAAAACAGCTGCATAAGGTAATTTAACGGAGTCCCTGGTTCAAGAAAAGTTAAATTATACGTTTTTATAAGGACGGGATTTGTAAAAGAACCTCCCACTCCTAAAAGTATCCCCGCCATTGGCAAAACTGCGATAGGCAACATAAAAGCCCTACCTATTTTCTGTAATACTGCAAAAATTCCATTATTTTTCATAACATACACCATATTGAAACCATTTAAAATATCAATTCTCCTGCTCCTTTCCTATGTTCTAAAACAATTTCAATACTTTCCTTTCTATAATAATATTTATTTTAATTACTAATTTTTTGTATGATTTTAAAGGTTTAATATCAATTTTATATTTTTGGATATACAAAGTTTCTATTAAACATTATTTAGAATATTTTTTATTTTGTTATAAATTAAAAGATTAAACAATTTTTATTTCTCCATTTCCTTAACAAATCTCTGAGCAATCTCAAGAGGCCTTGTTATAGCACCTCCTACAACTACTGCAAAAGCTCCTAATTCCAACATTTTTCTTGCCTGCTTTGGTTCATGTATCTTTCCTTCGGCTATTACTGGAATATGAAGCGTTTTAGCAAGATTTTCTACTAATTCAAAGTCAGGACCTTCTGATTTTTTACTGTAGGGAGTATATCCACTAAGTGTTGTTCCTACAAAATCTATACCCACTTTCTCAGCATTCACTCCTTCTTCAAATGTTGAAATATCTGCCATTAATAGCACATCAGGATATTTTTCCTTAATTTTTTTTATAAATTCATTTATTGTTTTTGCTTCAGGACGTTCTCTCATTGTACAGTCCAATGCAATTATATCAGCTTTAGCTTTTACTAAATCATCTATTTCCTTCATCGTTACAGTTATATGCTGAGGAAATCCTTCGTATTGCTTTTTGATTAGCCCTATAACAGGTAAATCTAAGTTTTTTTTAATTTCTTCAATATCTCTTACTCCATTAGTTCTTATCCCAGCTGCTCCAGCCTGTACCGCCGCATTAGCCATAAGATGCATTATAGTCCCATTTTCTATATAAAGAGGCTCTCCCGGTAATGCCTGACATGAAACAATCAGTTTACCTTTTAATTTTTTTAACAATTCTTCTTTACTCATAATTACACCTTCTTTTATCCTTCAATTAATGTTTCTTATATTCCTATGTTACCTCGTTTTTTCAATTTGTCAATAGAAAAATGTTTTAATTTTTTATTATAAAAAAAATTTTATTTTAATCTTTTTCAAATTATAGTCAATCTACTTAAAAATTGAAATAAAAATAACAGATTAGCTATTTTTACATCTTAATTCTACAATAATTTTATTGCATTTCTATTAAAAATTGTTAAAAAAAGCCGAATAGAAATTCGGCTGATTTTTTTGTATAATATATTTATGATAAACATTACACAAAATAAACTGAAATATATTTTCAGTAACAACAATATTTTACTAGATTCCTTAAAATTTTGCAAGAAAAATAATATTGGCGACAGTCACCTTGAACATATTAAACTTTCCATTGATAAATTTCTTGCCTGCAGGGATATTTCAAAAGGTTTTGTCAAGTTCAAATGTCCTCACTGTCCCGTTACACACCTGTTCCCTATTACTTGTAAGTCTAAGCTCTGTCCTTCTTGTGGTTACAAGTACT
>NZ_AXVL01000050.1 GCF_000482505.1 Leptotrichia trevisanii DSM 22070 | reverse complement strand
AACTTGGGTAGGAGTTGGAGCATTGACAGAAGTAAATTCTGGATTTGGCTGGTATGTAAACTATGACGGCTCTATTGACAGTGGAAAAGGTAAAGGAAATAACAATGTGTTTACGACTGGTATAAGAATTAATTTTTAAACAAAAAAATAAGAGCTGAGATAGGAATTTAACTTTATTTAGTTTGCCAAACTTATAAAATTAATTAAACTTTTCACGGCTCTTAATTTTTATATAAATATACGTTACTTTTTATTTTTATTACAACACTTTATTTTACAATTTTTATCAATTATAAAACAGATAGTCGTATTTTTTTCTTCATTCTCACTCGGTTTATTTTTTATATCCTTATTATTTTTATTTTCTTCCATTTCAGTAGTTTCATCTTTTTTTTGATTCTGAGAAATGTATTCTAACTCTTCTTTTACAATTCTTATATTTTCTTCATTAATTCTTTCTGTTTTGAATATATAATCAAATTTATCAATAAATTCGTAAGAACCTGTAAAAAAACAATATTCTTTTTTACAAACAAATTTATTTCCATATATTTCTGATTTGAACATATAATTCAATTTACTAATAACTTCATTATAAGCTCTAAAAAAACATTCCTCTTTTTCACAAGTAGACTTATTTTCATTAATATTATAAATTAATTTATTTTCTTTTATTTCAAGAACTTCACCATTTTTAAGATATGGAACTACCAAATATTTCCCCTGATATTCTGATAATACAACTACTTTTTTGTGTATTTTATCTTTTGATTCAATCGTTGTTAATTCATAATTTCTAGATTTAAAACAAAATATAACAATACAAGTATTTACTATAAAATAAATTATAATGATAATAATTGCCCAATTTCGCAATTCACTTTTTTTTTGATACTCAAAAATATTATATGCAATAACCAAAAGAATGCCAATAATAGGAATGTACCAATACCCAGGTTGAAATGTTAATAATAGGGAACTCGAAAAAATAATAAGTATTAATTGAAATAATAAATTTGCTCCCAAAGATAATCTTTTTGCCCATTTTCCATCATTTATATGTTTTTTTATAAATTCTTCTGAAACTAAAAAAAATGCAACAGAAAATAACATTCCTATTAAAAATATATAAATTATCCTTCTATAGTTATATGAAAAAAAATATTTTTCTGAAATCCCATACCAACCTTCTAAATTTTGTGAATAAAATAACTTAGAAACCCAATCTCCAATTCCTACAATCCCTAATCCAAATATTGAACTTACAGAACTATTCAAACTATTTATTTTTTTCACCAAATCTTCTCCAGATTGTTGTTGTCCATTTTCATTATTATTACTTTCAACACTCATATTATTCCTCCAATTTGTAATATACTTTAAATGTATATCATAAATTTTATTAGATGTCAATGATACAAAAAGACACTCCCGCATTAGAGTGTCTAAAAATTTTATTTTTTATTTATTTCAAAATTTCTCTTTATTCCACAACAACTTCCACAACTTCATCTACCGTAAATCTAGAAAAATACTCCTCAATATCAACTGTTTCCAGTTTTTCTTTCACAGCTTCCCTTGTATATTTCGTATCTTTCAATAAATTCTCAATTTCACTCAAATCTTCATTTTTCCCAAAGAAATCTCCATAAAATTTGATATTCTTGATTCTAGAATTTTCTACTGTAGCAAAAATTTGAATTTTTCCGTTTGTGAAACGTTTTTCACGAGTTATGTTAAATTCTGGGGAAGTTCCATAAACCCATTCCCAGTTTCTATGTTTCTTTTCTGCATTTTCTTCAATTATTTTTAACTCTTCTTGCGTAAATTTGTATTCTTCCATTTCTGGATAATGTTTTTTCATGTACTCCATTATTTTTTCACCAAATTCATTTACTGTGATTGGCTGCTTCAAATGAGGAAGTATGTTTGTAACACGGCTTCTTACAGATTTTACACCTTTTGATTCAATTTTATCCTTTGAAACTTTTAATGCATTTCCCAATTCTCCAAAATTTACATCAAATAATAGACAACCATGGTGCATTACACGTCCTTGTATATACGCCTGAGCGTTTCCACAAAATTTTTGTCCATCTATTTCCAAGTCATTTCTTCCTGTAAATTCAGCTTTTACACCCAATTCTGCCAGAGTTTCTATAATTGGCTTTGAAAATTCCTTAAAATTAAAGCCTTCCTTATCTTCCTGCTTATTGGAAATTATCGTATAGTTTAAATTGTTTAAATCGTGATAAACTGCACCTCCGCCAGAAATTCTACGAACAACGTGGATTCCCTTTTCACGTGTATATTCTGTATTTATCTCTTCAATTGTATTTTGATATTTTCCCACAACAATTGTTGGCTCATTTATCCAAAGCAAAAATATTTCATCAATGTCACGTAGCTGTTTAAAGCAGTATTCTTCCAAAGCGATATTAAACGCAGGATTATTGGAATTATTAACATAATATTTCATATTTTTTAAATTCCTTTCAAAATTTATTTCTTACTTTTATTTTCTTTTTTTAGGCAAATGAATTGCTTCATCAAGTGCATCTGCACATGCTTCAAATAAGGCTTCTGAATAAGTTGGATGAGCATAAATTGTTTTGATTACTTCATCTACTGTAATTTCCATCGCCATAAGCCCTGACGCTTCGTTAATAATTTCCGCAGCCGAAGGCCCTACAATATGCACTCCTAAAATTTCTCCATATTTCTTATCTGTAATAACTTTTGCAAATCCTGCCGTTTCCCCAGATGCCAATGCTCTTCCATTTGCTGCAAATTGGAATTTACCAACTTTAATGTCATACTTTTCTCTTGCCTCATCTTCTGTTAATCCAACCATTGCCACTTCCGGCACTGTGTAGATTGCCGATGGAGTCGTTTCAAGCCTAATTTCCCTATGGTTTCCTTGAACAGCATTTTCAGCTGCAACTTCTCCCATTCTGAACGCCGCATGAGCAAGCATCTTAATTCCGTTTATATCTCCTGGTGCATAAATTCCAGATACGCTTGTTTCCATATATTTATCAACTTTGATTCGACCTTTTTCCATTTCCAGTTCAAGCTCTCCAACAGCTTCCAAGTCTGGTACTCTTCCTATTGACAATAGCGCTTTTTCAGAAACAATGTCATCATGTCCATCAACTTTAATTGTTAAATTATGTCCATCATCAACAATTTCCTTAATTTGTGTAGAAGTTAATATTTTCATTCCTTTTTTCTCAAGCTCTTTTCTAAGTACAGCTGAAGATTCCCTGTCTACTCCTGGCACAATTCTATCCATCATTTCCACAACTGTAACTTCACTTCCAAATGATAAAAATACTTGTCCAAGTTCGATTCCAACAACTCCTCCACCAATTACAGCAAGCGATTTAGGTATTTGCTGTAAATCTAAAATATCATCACTTGTAAGCACTTTATTGCTTTCAATTCCAGGAATATTAATTTTACTAACTTTTGAACCACCAGCCAAGATAATTTTATCAGTTCGTAAAACAGTTTCACCATTTACAACAACATCTTTATCCTTGTTTATTTTCCCAATTCCATTATACATTTTGATTTCATTACTTTTCAGAAGTCCTCTTACACCATTTGTCAATGTCTTAACAATATCATTTTTTAGCTGCACAACTTTTGGCATATCAATTGTGTATTTTTCACTTTCCAAAATAATTCCTCTTTTGCTTGCCATTTCGATACCTTCGAGAATTTCAGCATTTTTAAGGAACGTTTTTGTAGGAATACATCCTTTGTTCAGGCAAGTTCCTCCAAATTCATTTTTTTCTACAACTGCCACTTTTGCACCAAGCTGAGCTGCACGGATTGATGCTACATATCCAGCAGGCCCTCCACCGATTACAACAATGTCAAATTCATCTTCTGCTTTTTCTTTTTTAGGTTCGCTAGCTGCAGTCGCTGACTGAGAAACTGTATTTTCCGATGCTGTATTTGCTGAACCTGCTTCTGGAGCTGCTTCTCCTTCTGCACCAATATATCCGATAATTTCTGTAACAGGTACAGTTTCTCCATCTCCTTTTACTATTTTTATCAAATATCCTGATTCTTCAGCTTCAAGTTCCATACTTGTCTTATCTGTCATTATTTCAAGTAAGATTTCCCCTTCTTCTACCTTTTCCCCTTCTTTTTTATTCCATTTTATAATCTGCCCTTCCGTCATATCTATTCCAGCTTTAGGCATAATTATCTCTGTAGCCATAAAATTCACTCCTTTATACTCAAATAATTTTATATTTCATATTTTCTATCTAATTTTAAATTAACAAAGAGATTGGATTTTCCAAAGCATTTTTCAAATCCTGCATAAATTTAGCCCCAGCAAGTCCATCTACCACTCTATGATCGATTGTAAGCGTCAAAGTCATCATTGGACGAACTGTAATTTCACCATTTACAACAACAGGCTTTTCAACTGTAGAAGAAACTCCTAAAATTGCTGAATTTGGCTGATTTATTATTGGATTAAAGCTTTGCACTCCAAACATTCCAAGATTACTGATTGTAAATGTACTTCCACTTTGCTCATCAGGTGTCAGCTTCATATCTAGCGCTTTTTTCACTATTTTCTTAGATTCAACAACTAGTTCGCTAAGTGTCATTTTATCAGCACCTTTTACAACCGGCACAAGAAGCCCACCATCAAATCCTACTGCAATCGCCAAGTTTACATAATTATGCAGAATAATTTGTGTTCCATCTTCTGATAAACTTGAATTTACAAATTTATGCTTCAATAAAGTCTTGATTACTGCAAACGAAATAATGTCTGTTATTGTAATTTTCTTTCCTGTACTTTCCAAGATTGTATCCAATATTTTTTTTCTAAGTGCAATAGCTTCTGTCATGTCAATTTCATAATTAAGTGCAAATGTAGGTGCTGTCAAATAACTTTCTGTCATACGTTTTGAAATAACTTTTCTCATTGCTGTCATTGGCACGATTTCTATATCCTGCTGTGCAACTGCTTTTTCTTCTGCGACAACAGCCTTTTCATGTCTTGCCAAGTCTTCTGTTTCCTGTGGCTTAGCAATCAATTTCAAAATATCATCCCGCATTATTTTCCCATTATGACCTGTCCCAACGACATTTTCAAGTTCAATATTATGATCTAATGCTATTTTTCTAGCAAGTGGCGATATTCTTACATGCTTTTCAAATTTAAATGTTTCCACATCTTCCTTATGAACACGTCCATTTGCTCCGCTACCTTTTACAAGAAAAAGATCAAGTCCCATCTGCTGTGCTAATTTACGTGCCGCAGGAGTGGCTCTTAACTCATTATTTTCCATAGCTTCTTCCTTTCTTTTTTTAATTTTTCAATAATTTATTCAAAATAGATTGCCAATAACAAGGGGCAACCCCTCTTACTAAACAGTATTTCTTAACTATAATCTTAAATTATATAATTATTAAGTTTACTGTTTATTTTTTACTTTTCTAATTGCTTCTACAATTTTTTCCACATTTGGAACCATCGCTGTTTCAAGAGCGTGATTATAAGGTATTGGTACATCTTCTCCAGCTAACCTCACAATTGGATGATCCAAATAGTCAAATGTGTCACTTTCTGAAATAATTGCAGAAATCTCCCCGATAAACCCGTTTGTTTTGTGAGCATCATTTACTAAGATTACTCTTCCTGTTTTTTTAACAGAATTCAAAATAATTTCCTTGTCTAGCGGAATCAATGTTCTAGGATCCACCACTTCTACGCTAATCCCTTCACTTTCTGCAATTTCTGCTGCCTTCATTACTCTTTCCAGCATTCTTCCATAAGTTACAATTGTAATATCTTTTCCTTCTTTTTTAATTTCTCCTTTTCCTAAAGGAATAATAAATTCAGGATCTGTAGGAACTTCACCTTTCATATTGTATTGTGCTTTATATTCAAGGAAAATTACTGGGTTATTATCACGAATTACTGATTTTAAAAGCCCTTTTACATCTGCAGGTGTCCCCGGCGCAACAACTTTTACTCCTGGAATATGAGTAAACCAAGATTCAAGCGATTGTGAATGTTGTGCAGCTGAACCTACTCCAGAACCTGCCGCACATCTGAATGTTACAGGCACTTGTCCTTTTCCACCAAACATATATCTAGTTTTTGCTGCCTGATTTACAATGTTGTCCATCATATAAACGATAAAATCCATGAATGTTACATCAACTATTGGACGAAGCCCTGTCATTGCCGCACCAATTGCAGCTCCAGAAATTGCAGATTCTGAAATTGGCATATCTTTTATTCGTTCTGGGCCAAATTCTTCCAGCATTCCAACCGATGTTCCAAAATCTCCTCCAAAAATTCCTACATCTTCTCCCATTAAAAATACATTTTCATCTTTTCTCATCTCTTCCGACATTGCTGTAATAATTGCCTCTTTTACAGACATCAACTTTGTTTCCATCTTTATCTCCTTTTCTAATTTGCAAATATATCTTCAAATGCAGATTCCAAAGTAGGTTCTGGACTATTTTTCGCAAATTCCACTGCATTTTCAATCTGTTTTTTTGATCTTTCTTCAAGTTCTACTAATTCTTCCTCTGTTGCAATATTGTTTTCAAGTAAATAATTTCTGAATTTTAAGTTAGGATCTTTTAACTTCCATCCGTCAACTTCCTCTTTTGTTCTATATTTCCCTGGATCTGAACTAGAATGTCCAAACCATCTGTAAGTTATACTTTCAATGAAAACTGGTCCTTTTCCTTCTCTTACATGCTTCACAGCCTTTTCAAACGTTTCATATACTGACAGAACATCATTTCCATCTTCAATAAAATATCCTGGCATTCCATAAGCCACAGCCCTTTTATACAAATGTTCTACATTTGTAACTTTATTAATTGACGTACTGATTCCATAACCGTTATTAATTGAATAAAATATAACAGGAACATTCCATACTGATGCCAAATTCATAGCCTCATGAAAGCTTCCTTCATTAGTAGCTCCATCTCCAAAGAAACAAACTACAATTTTTCCAGTATTTTTAACTTTTTGAGTATAAGCTGCACCAACTGCCATCCCATGTCCGCCACCAACAATTCCGTTTGCTCCCAAGTTTCCACTTTCTAAATCGGCAATGTGCATTGAACCACCTTTACCTTTACAAGTTCCAGTAGCCTTTCCCATAATTTCAGCCATCATTCCATTCAAGTCAATCCCTTTAGCAATAACCTGTCCATGCCCTCTATGATTAGATGTAATCAAATCATCAGCATTCAATGCTGCAATAGCGCCAACATTCGCCGCTTCCTCTCCTACTGACAGATGTGTCATTCCAGGCACCATTCCTCTTTTCACAAGCTGATTTACCTTTAAATCAAAATTTCTAATGCTAAGCATTCGCTCATAAATGTTCAGCAATTTACCTTTTGACAATTCCATAATTCCCTCCATTTAAATACATTTTTATATTTTCAAAATTTTTAGTAATTAATATTTTGTTTTTCAAAATTTTCTGTTTAATTTTATCATAAATTTGTAACGATTACAACAAATATTTACAAGTTAAAAAAATATCTTGTATATAATTTCTAACAGTAAAAAACATAAAAATATCCTTTACATTTTCTAATTTTTCTATTATACTTTAACTATGTAAAAATAAAAAATGGGAGGATAAATAAAATGAAACTTGCCGAAGCTCTTATTTTACGTGCTGATATTCAAAAAAGAATCGCACAGCTAAAAACAAGACTTAATAATAACGCCAAAGTTCAGGAAAATGAAAAACCTACTGAAAATCCTGAATTTTTATTAACTGAGTTAAATGATTTAATTTCTCAGTTAAATGAATTAATAATAAAAATAAACAGAACAAATACTCTTTCAAAAATTGATGGAATTTCATTAGTTGAACTAATTGCAAAAAAGGACACGCTTTCACAAAAAGCAGGAATACTGCGTGAATTTATAGAAATTGCAAGCCAAAAGGTAAATCTTTATTCCACAACGGAAATAAAAGTTTTCAGCACGATTAATGTACCAGAACAGCAAAAACAGCTAGATAAATTGTCTAAGGAAATCAGGGAAACTGATACAAGATTACAGCAGGCAAACTGGACTATTGATTTAATTGAAGAATAAAAATATGATAAAAAAATAAATTTTAGGTGTAGATATTGTTAAGGTGAACATAAACCTTTGGATATTAGGGAAAAAATATCCTACAAGATGAAGTAATGCGGGGAAGTTGCAAAAGTTACGATTAATCCCAGTATTGTTACGTCTGTACAATTAACTGTAAATGTTACCACCGTATGTTAATTAATAATATTGAGGCTGGGCTGCGGGATTGACTATATAAAAATATAAGGAGAGAACAATTTTATGAAAAAAATCGGACTTGTGCCACGTTTAATTATCGCTATAACACTTGGTATTCTGTTAGGATTAGTTTTACCAAGTCCAGTTATTCGAATTTTTGTGACTTTTTCATCGTTATTTAGTAAATATTTGTCGTTTGTTATTCCATTTATGATAATCGGATTTGTTGTGACAGGAATTTCAGATTTACGTCAAGGAGCGGGAAAATTACTTGGAATTACCACTTTGATAGCCTACGCTTCCACAATTGTTGCAGGAAGTCTGTCTTATCTTATGGCGACTAATATTTTTCCAAAAATTCTTAATTTCACCTCATTTGCGGCAGTAGAACATCCGGAAAAAAATCTTTTAACATCCTATTTTGATATTCCACTTGCCCCAATGTTTGATGTAACTTCGGCAATTGTTTTTGCCTTTATAATGGGACTTTCAATTAGCTGGCTCAGAAACAATGGAGAGGGGCAGACTACCTACAGCCTTTTTCGTGAATTTTCAAAAATAATTACAAAACTGCTTAGCACTTCTGTTATTCCACTACTTCCAGTCTATATTTTTGGAACATTTATGAATATGACTTACAGTGGACAAATGTTTGCAACGCTTTCCATTTTCTTAAAAGTTTTTATTTGTGTAATAATTTTACATATTTTATATATTTCAGCCTTGTTTACATTCGCTGGAGGGCTTTCAGGAAAAAATCCATTTACTTGTATGAAAAATCAGATTCCTGGCTATTTTACAGCACTTGGAACACAATCTTCAGCCGCCACAATTCCAATAAATCTGGAATGTGCAAGACGAAATGGAACATCACCCGAAATACGTGAATTTGTAGTTCCATTATGTGCCACAATTCATCTGGCAGGAAGTATCATTACGATAACAAGCTGTGTCGTTACTGTACTTATGATGAACAATATGGCCTACGGAATTTCCACAATCTTCCCATTTATCCTAGTTTTAGGAGTCGCAATGGTAGCAGCGCCAGGAGCACCGGGAGGAGCAATAATGTCTGCACTTCCTTTTCTGGGAATGGTTGGAATTGCCACAAACAGTCCATTAGCATCATTACTAATCGCACTTTACATAACACAGGACAGCTTTGGGACAGCGGCAAATGTATCTGGAGATAATGCAATTGCTATTATAGTTGACTGGATTTATCATAAATTTATAAAAAAATAAAAATTATATGATTAAAAAAATGAAAAATTTGTGTTATATTTAGTAAAATAATGGAATTGATCCATATCAAACTAAATAGGTGAAAAAATACTCTTATCTATTATTGATTGGGGTATTTTTTTATGTTATAATATTTTTTTGAGGTTTACCGACTCAAGATTGTATCTGATCTTTAACAAATAGATGACAAATTTCCATTTTATACCTCTAAAAATCTGCAGGAAACTACAACCTGAAGGTTTTTCCATGACAATAAAATTTTTGAAAGGAATATACTATATTCGATGAACAAACTTATACAGAATTTTAATTATAAATTTAAACAAATCCTATTTGGATTGTTAGGTGCAATTCTATTTTCGTTAATAGGAATTGTCATATATTACATCGCATTTTATTTTAATAAAAATTTTATTTCCCTGATTTTCAGTATTTCCATCCCAATTACATCCTATATTGGATATATGTTTTTTTCAAACAAAATAAATGGATTCAATAGATTTGAAGCTGATGATTTCTCTTTTTTTGATGCCTTTTCATTATTTATCGTTACATTTTCAATAATTTATATAATAAATACTTTTGATGTCACAAATATGCTTTATAAGGAATATCATAATGAATTTAACTATTTTCAGCTTTTTGCAAAATGTTTTCCACAGCTGGTTGATTTGGAATGGATAAGTTTTAGAGTTGTCGTGAGCGAAATATTTGTTATGCTTTTTACACTTTCAAATTATTTTCGTGGCGGTTTCTTTTTTATTCCATAATTATACTAATTTCAACAGACTGTAGCAGGATGATAAAAATGACAAAAACACATGAAATAACTGAAGAAATTTCAAACTGAACAAGAATACTTTAGAAAAAAAATAAAAACTAAATAATTTTAAAAATTCTCATAATTCTTTAATAAATATATGATACTATTTAATTAACAGAGGAGAAAAGATAAAAAATAATGAAAAGAGGTTTTTAAAATGAAAAAAAGATTTTTTTTAGTTGGAATTTTTACAATGCTTCTTTTGTGTTGCGTTTTTTTGAATGCGGCTGTGAAAAAAAGAGTCGCTGTAAGCACTAATTTGAATGGAACTTCGTGGAAATTGACAGAAATCAGGAAAAATGGACGAAATTCCCGTATTTCAGAAAACACAAATATTACGATTAATTTTTCAAAAAATAAGATTAATGGATCTGGTGGAATTAACGGATATTCAGGAAGTTATAAAATTAACAGAAATTCCACTCTTTCTGCCACAGTAACTTCAACTTTGATGGGAGGTTCTTTAGATTTAATGAACCTCGAACAGGATTTCTTTGATATTCTACAATCCAACCCTATAATTAAGTACAGCAAGGATACTTTAACTCTAACTAACAGGAATGGAGATATTTGGACTTTTAAAAATCCAAATACAGTTAATCAGAAAGACAAGGATTCACTTCCTCTTTCAAATTTAAATGGAACTTCATGGAAATTAACTCAAATTAAGAAAAATAGACGGAATTCTTATATTTCAGAAAACACAAATGTTACGATTAATTTTTCAAAAAATAAGATTAATGGATCTGGTGGAATTAACGGGTATTCAGGAAATTATAAAATTAACAGAAATTCCACTCTTTCTGCCACAGTAACTTCAACTTTGATGGGAGGTTCTCAAGATCTAATGAATCTCGAACAGGATTTCTTTGATATTCTGCAATCCAACCCTATGATTAAGTACAGCAAGGATACTTTAACTCTAACTAACAAGGATGGAGATATTTGGACTTTTAAAAATCCAAATACAGTTAATCAGAAAGACAAGGACTCACTTTCTCTTTTAAAATTGAAAAAAAAATTATTGAATACTAGCTGGAAACTTGTTGATATTTCTGACACAAAAATGAGAAAAATATTGACAACAAATGAAATAAGAATTACTCTTAATTTTTCAGAAGACAGAATACACGGCGATTCAGGAGTAAACAACTATTTTTCAAATTATATAATGACATCAGATAATATTATGGTTGGACCTATCGGCTCTACAAAAATGGCAGGACCAGATAACTTTATGAAACTTGAAAGCCAGTATTTGAATATTTTGCAAAATTCAAAAAAGATTAAATTAGATAATAATCGTTTGATTTTTATGACAGATGATGGAAAAACATTGACATTTAAAGAAATGTAGTAATTTCATGTTTGTGCTATTTACTTGTAACTTATATTTTTTATCTGGAATGAAAAAATATCCGTTATGAAATAAATAGCACTTTTTTATTTCTTTTTATTTTATTTTCTAATTTTTATATCGATTTTGGCTTTATCCATTCACTTTCTTTCCCCATAGCATAGTTTTTCAGCACTTCTTCCTTATATTCCTTAAACCTTCCATCAATAATTGCCTCACGTGCATTATCCATAAGTTTTAGCAAAAAATGCAAATTATGATATGTTGCAAGCCTCTGTCCCAAAATTTCTCCTGCCTTGAATAAATGTCTTATATATGCTCTTGTATAATGTTTGCAGGCATAACAGTCACAACCTTCATCAAGAGGCCTGTCATCTCGTGAATAGCTCGCATTTTTTATAACAAGACGTCCATATTTTGTAAAGACAGTACCATGTCTACCAATTCTTGTCGGCTGAACACAGTCCATCATATCAATTCCATGTTCCACAGCCTCAAGCATATCCGCAGGCTCTCCCACTCCCATTAAATAACGTGGCTTATTTTCAGGCAGTTTTGGTGTGCTATATTTTAAAATTCTATACATATCCTCACGTGGCTCTCCTACTGCAAGCCCTCCTAAAGCATATCCAGCAAACCCATAATCATACTCATACAGCTCTTCAAAACTTTTATCTCGTAAATCTTCATAAATTCCACCTTGCACAATTGCAAAAAGCCCTTGCTTATCCTTATTTCTATTTGCTTCGATACAACGCTTAGCCCATCTCGTAGTTCTTTCAATGGACGGAATCAAATATTCACGTGTTGACAGTCCTGGCGGGCATTCATCCAGCACCATCATAATATCACTTCCCAGATTATTTTGAATAGAAATAGATTTTTCAGGCGATAAAAAATGCTTTGAGCCATCTATATGCGAACGAAAATGAACTCCTTCCTCCTTTATCTTTCTCAAATCTCCAAGACTAAACACTTGAAATCCACCACTATCAGTAAGTATTGGCTTATCCCATCTCATAAATTTGTGAAGCCCGCCAAAATCATTTACCAAATCATCTCCAGGACGCAAGTATAAATGATACGTGTTTCCTAAAATAATTTGAGAATTAATCTCTTCCAGCTCTTCCCTAGTCATAGCCTTTACAGTCGCCTGCGTACCAACTGGCATAAATACTGGGGTTTTTATCTCTCCATGTGGTGTTTTTATAACTCCAGCACGTGCATTCCCATCTTTTTTTTCTAATTTATATTCTATTGGATTTTTAAAATCTTTATTTTCTTTTTCAATACACATTTTATCTCCTACATTTAATTTTTAAATTCTATTGCATTCCATAAATTTTCTTAGCATTTTCAGTAGTTACTTTAATAACTTGCTCTACTGAAATTTCCTTAATTCTAGCTACTTCTTCCGCTACATATTTTGTATAAACTGGCTCATTCCGTTTCCCTCGAAAAGGCACAGGTGTCAAATACGGACAATCCGTTTCCAGAACAATTTTTTCCAAAGGCAATTCCTTCACAAGTTCCTTTGTCTTTTTATTATTTTTAAACGTCAAAGTACCACCGATTCCTAAGTAATACCTATCTAAAAACGGTTTTGCTGCTTCTAAAGAACCTGGATAACAATGCAAAATTCCCCCAACATTTTTATAATCCCTCAAAACATCAAGAGTATCTTGCAAAGCCTCTCTCGTATGAATAACAACTGGCTTTTTTACCCTTTGGGCAAGCTCCATCTGTTTTCTAAATCCAGCAATCTGAACATCCTTCGGATCTTCCATCCAGTGATAATCCAGTCCGATTTCCCCAATCGCAACAACCTTTTTCTCAGTCAATGCCAATCTTTCCAGTTCTTTTTCCACTTCATCATTATATTTTTTTATATCCACAGGATGAACCCCAATCACCGCATTCACAAACGAATATCTATTCGCAAGTTCAATGCTTTTTATCGAACTTTCCAAATCAAACCCAATGCTTACAATCCCCTCCAGCTCATCTTCAATCCTCTTCAACACATCATCAAAGTCATTTTCAAACTGCTCATCATAAATGTGTGTATGCGTATCAATTATTTTACTCATTTTTTTAATTCCTTTTCTGTAAAAAATTCCATTTTCCATTAATTTTCTTTATTTCAACAATTCCTTCTTTTTCTTCAAATTCTTTTATATCTTTAATTTTATCTGAAACTGTTTTTGATACTATGTCTATCAATATTGGCATCCATTTCTTTTCAAACTCATTTCGTGAAACACTAGGCAAATATTCCATTGATTTTCCCGTTTTTTGCTCAAATATTTTATTTATTCTTTTTTGATCTTCATTTCCCAAAAGAGAATTAAAATTTAATTTGGGTGCTTTTACGGTAAATGTTAAATTTGCACTTGAACTTGAAGTGTAATCAATCTTTTTAATCCTATACTCCATACTTTTCATGTATTCTTTTAAAATTTCACCAAAAAATCTTGCTCCCAATTCATCTTTTTGACTCTCTATTTGCTTGTCAATTTCTTTTATTCCAATAGAAATATCTTCTTTTGTATTTTCAAAAAATTTTTTCTCTATTTCTATATTATTTTTCTCAATTTCTGATTTCCGAATTTTCACATTCGGTTTAACTTCCACCTTATAATTTGCAGAAAATCCAAGACTTGCTGTTAGTAAAAATAACATTAATATCTTCTTCATTTACTCATACCTCATCCTCATTTATTCAAATTATTTTCCAAAATTTTCAAATATAGAATCAAAAATATCAAAACCATCACTTTCTAATGTTTCTTCGTCTTTATATTCCCATTCTTTCTGATTTTTTTCCAAAATCATTTTTCTCTTTTCCGTTTCGTATTCAAATTCGTTATTATCCAATCTTTTTAGCATTTCATTTTGAGATTCAGACAAAATTATTACATTTGCTTTCAGTCTTTCTTCATTGGACAATTTTTGAATTTTTTCCTTATCCAATTTATATCCCAATTCTTTTGAAACTTTATCTTCAAGTTTTTTGTTAAATTCTTCAGAGAACATAATTTCAAAAATATTCGGAGATTTTTCAGTATAAATTATCTCTACTTTGTTTTTTGAAATAAAATTAATTTTTTCAATTTCATAAATTGTTTTTTCATAAACTTTGTTATTCATCAAAACATTAGGTACATTCACTTTAAAATTTTTTTCACCTGTTTCCAAATTAGCATTTTCCGAATATCCAATACCCTTATTTTTACTTTCTATCCTATCTGAAATTTCTTTATTAAAAACTTCAACAACTTTTTCACTTTGATTTTTCATTTCCTCTTCTGATAATTTTAAACTCTTATTTTTTGTAATTTCAAAGTTTACTTTTTTTAATTCAAATGAAAAACTTAACGAAAAAATAACCAAAAATAAAATCAATATTTTTTTCATAAAACTCCTTTTTTACAAACAATAAAAGTAATATAAAAGTAAACTTTAAGAATTATATTTTTTATATTTTAACTAATTAATCTGAATAAAAATTTCAGTATATCTAAATTTTCTTATCCAAACTTATTTCAATTTTTCATATCTTTTAGATAATTCAATCGCTCTGCCTTTAGTCGAGTTAATCAATGATTGTGTGTATTCCAAACCATAAGCTGTTCCACAAAGTTTTTTTCCATTTACAGTTCCACAAAATTCATCTGCCACTTCTTTTGCCACTTTATCTCTTTTTTTTATCCACGCTCTTTCTTCATTTCTAAGTTTTACTTGTTCTTTTTTTGACAATTTTGACATTAACAATTTGTAAACCTTATTTAACTCATCATCCCAGCTCTCTAAAATCATTGAAGATCCTTCTTTAATTTCAACATTACTTCCGTCAAATAATTTCTCTACACTTTTCTCTTTAATTTCCATTCTATTAATCATATCACTCGTATAACCAGCAAAACTGCTAATTACAACCATCAAACTTGTAACCAAAATCATTACTTTTTTCATAAAAAATCTCTCCTTTTCACTTTTGAAATCAAACTTAAAAATTATAATTTTTCAATTCCTCAACAAGAATGGTCTTTTTCCACTTCATTTAATTTAGAAAATTAAATTTTAGTTTTATAGCTTTCAATCAACTTTTGATATTCATTAACAACCCACTCACCAAATCCCAAATGAATCGCATCGCTTATCCCATAATTTTTTATCTCTGATTTTTGAAAATACAACTTTCCATCTGGACAATGTTTTTCATGATACACTTGTACAGAAGTAATTGTATACGTCACAACTTCTCCATCTATAACTTTTCGTTCTAATGTATCAAAATCCAGTAGTGGCAATATATACCAATTATTTTCATAATCATAAATCCATAAAATATCTTTTTCCATTTTTAGTTTATATGGTGAATGCGTATTAAAAAATCTCTCCTCGTATAATATATTTGTAGTTTTTTACATCCCTCTTCAAGGATTTTGTAATATACTATTATTAAGATACTGTGGACTAGTTAATCTCCTCCTCGTATAATATATTTGTAGTTTTTTACATCCCTCTTCAAGGATTTTGTAATATACTATTATTAAGATACTGTGGATTAGTTAATCTCCTCCTACCACTTGATGGTTTTAAAAAGGCTCTAGCCACAGTCTCTTTGTTAAATTGTTAATTAGTTAGATACCGCTTGACGGTTTATATAGAACGAGGTTACATTCGCAAAGAGTTTGTGGTTTTACAGTATCAATATTTTCTTTTTGAAAGGTGGTATTCTTATGTTCTATATCGGTATCGATGTCTCTAAAGACAAACACAACTGCTTCTGTTGTAATGATAACTTGCAGCCTGTTTTTCAATTTCAATTTAACAATGACTCT
>NZ_AXVL01000049.1 GCF_000482505.1 Leptotrichia trevisanii DSM 22070 | reverse complement strand
ATCAGCAATGAAAATCTATTTGCGTTAAATGATTTAACAAATGCTCTATTATCATTACTTATGGATTTAGAAAAAATTCCAGTAATCACTAATGCAACTTTAGAAGAAATGTTCAAAAAGATTGGAAATACTGAAATTAATGTTAGTGAAATAAAAAATGGTAGTCGTGATGAAAAAAGATAAGAAGATTAAATTGGATATTCGCTGTTATGAAACTTTAATAGTTAACGAGAAACAAAAAGAATACATCATAAAAGAAATTAGAAAAAGAAAAAATATCAAAATAACTGGTACAGGAAGGGGTTGAAAAATGGATGATTTTTTTGAAAGATTTGGTTTGCTAGGAGCCGCATTAATGATGTGTATACTTATGTTACTATACTCAATTTTAATGAATTTTTCTCACCAAGAGTCAAAAAGAAAAGAAAAAGAACAGCAAGAAATATTGAATTTATGCAAAACAAATAAAGTTTTAAAAACATATACAGCAGATAATGGGACAGAGTTTTATGTAACACTTGAAAACAATCAGATTTATAAGGTTGATAAGGATAAATTTGGATATTACATAGTTGGTGAATATTGCAAATAAAAAAATTGAAAGGATTTATTATATATTATGATTTTAAGTATTGTTGCAATTATACTAGTAATATTTATAATATTAATTGCTATATTAATAACAGTTGAAATAATGCTAACAATGATATATGTAGGTTTATTATTTTTTTCAAAATGTTTTAAAGCATTAAAAAAATAAGTTGGAAATTAAAGATAAAAATAGTTTTTCTCACGTGCGGGAAAACCGATAGAACAATGACAATTTAATAACTGTGTGAAAAATTATAGAATCACAGTTATTTGAATTGTCTATAATTTTTTTGATAGGAGGTATTATGGATAGACAGGAACTGTTAAATATTAATAAAAATCGAAAAATGGAAGTTGAAAGTTATCATAGCAATTTTGATTTTGATAAATATGAGATAACTGATGAAGGTATTATAAGGGAAGTAACTCAAACTGAGGAAGATATACAGCAGATTGGAAAGTTTATGGCAAAAAAGGCTCTTGAAATGGGAAGAAAGTTAAAAAGAGTTCAGGAGATTTTGTCAAATCACGGAACAGGAACATTTGTAGCCTGGTTTACTTCATTAGGGCTTGATAAAAATATGGTTTATCGTGAAATTAATAGGTGGGAACAGTTTGAAAAATATAGGAATCCTGCGATTGCAGAGGCAAGTGTTAGGACATTGGAATATATAAAGAAAAACAATGATAAGCTCGAAGAGGCGGAGATTGTAGAAATTCTTGAAGATCCAGTTGAAGCGGCTAAAAAGATTAAGGAAATAGAAAAAAAAGGTAAGGAAGAAACAGAAATTGACTTTGATGAAAAAATAAAGAAATTAAATGAGAAAATTGAGAAAGCATATAAAAATATTGAAAAATGGGAGATGGAAATTAAGGAATTGAAAGGTAGGGATGATGATTTTGAAGAAGATTGATAAAAGTATGATTGTTGATTACTGGGGATGCTATTTTGATGAATATGAGTTGATTTAAATAGTTTTTCCCACGTGTGAGAAAATTAGAAAAAAATATTTAAGGAGAACAATTAAGATGAAAAAAATAAAAGATTATGTTATTAAAATTTTAGTAATAATTTTGACATCAGTAACAACATCAATATTAACGGTAGGAATTGTTACGTATTCTAAAGTAAAAAAGGAACAAAAAGAATTTGAAAGACTATGTAAAGTATATAAAGTTTTATTTAAGTATAAAACAAAAGACAATAAAAGAATTTATGTGAAACTTGAAAACAATAAAGTTTATCAAGTTGACAGTAACAAATTTAATCAGTATACAGAAGGAGAGTATTGTAAATAAACTGGTTTTTCTCACACGTGAGAAAATTCAAAATTATTTTAAGAAAGGAAGCGAGACAGGAAAATGAAAAATTTTATGAAAGTTATGGGAAGTCTGATAGATAGGATTTTAGGATATATGTTGGCTATTATGTTTGCAATTTCATTTTTTATTAAAGATGTAAGTACAATTATGTTAAGTGGAGTGATATTAACTGGGTTTACAATTATGTCAATATATGTTGAAAATGTTAGTAGAAGATTAGATGCATTGAAAGAGTTGGAAAAAATTTTAGAAAAAATGGAAGACGAGGATGCGTTGGATGAAGAAAATTAAAAGGGATGTACTATTTTCAATATTTTTTAGTTTAGTTTCCTGTAGTAATAAAGAAGCGATGGATTTTTACAATAAAAATATTTAAGTTATGTCAGTCCTGATAAAATAATTACAAATGATAATAAAATCTTTCTTGTAAAAAGCAATAATTTTCAAGTTTATAAAGTTTTTGTTGAAATTTGTAAAAATCATAAAGTTATAAAAAAAGAAACAACAAAACAGATGATTTATGGGTATCAAGGATTTTATAGTATTAGTTTAGATAACGGTACTAAATATATAATTACAGAATATCTAGACTCTAAATATGATGATTTAAAGATAGGAGTTAAATGTCCTGTCTATATTAATGAATAATAGAAGAAATAGTGGAAAAGAGGAAGTTTATGGAAAGAGAAATGATGGATATCACTATATTACTGGCAAGATTGAGATGATAGGAAAGAAACAGAAATTGGCTTTGATGAAAAAATAAAGAAATTAAATGAGAAAATTGAGAAAGCATATAAAAATATTGAAAAATGGGAGATAGAAATTAATAAACTGAAAGGTAGAAATGATGATTTTAAAGAAGATTGATAAAAGTAAAATATATTCAATAAAGATTGATGGCAAAAGTCGATTATTAATTACTGAGGATGTTATTTTGATGAATATGAGTTGATTTAAATGTTTTTTCTCACGTGTGAGAAAATCAAAATTATTTAAGAGAGGATAAAAAACAGAATATGAAAAAAGAATTTGAAAAAATTATAATAGCATTATTATTGGTAATTTATGGTACAGGAATAATGTTTATACCGCATTCGTATCAACAATTATTTATTATATTATTACTTGTGTGGGCTGCTATTTCAATGATTATTATAATAACAGAACATACAGAAAAAGGAAAATCAGTAGAGGATAGTATACAAATTCTGCCGATAATAATATTTTTTAGTATGTTGATAGTAGTAGGTTTTCTTCATCAAAGAGATGTAATTGATTTTTTAAGAAGGATGATAGAATGAAGGGAAAAACAAAATTATTTTAAGAAAGGAAGCGAGATAGGAAAATGAAACATTTTGTTAAAGTATTAATGATTTTAGGAACATTCATAATTGTTATGAGTATAATAAAATTTCAAGAAAATAATTTGAAAAATAAAACAAAAGAAAATAAAGATGTTCAGGAAAAACGGCAACAGGAAATCTTAGATATATGCAGAACAAATAAAGTTGTGAAGATATATAGTCAAAATGACGGTGAAAATTTTTATGTTGTTCTTGAGAATAAGAATATTTATAAAGTTGATGAAGATAAATTGGGGAATTATGCAATTGGAGAATACTGTAAATAAATTAATAATTTTTCTCACATGTGGGAAAATTAAAAATTGAAAGACAATGATAAAAAATGAAAGGAAGTAATAACAAATGAAGAAAAAAACATTTAACACTTTAAACAGCATCTATTTACTAATTCAGGTAATTTTAGTTATATCAAAAATCAATAATTATTTAAAAGTTACTTGGGTTGAAACCTTTTTACCGACAATTATCATAGTTACTATATATTTGACAGTTGCTATAATGATTTTCATTTTTATAAAAATTATTCAAAAAGTGTATGGGGTATCGGATGGAGAAATGAATAAAAGATTTTGGGATAAATTGTGAAAGTAAAAAAATATAGGGGTAAAATAAAATGAAAAAATCAAAAAATGTAACAGAAGTTACACTCGAGAATAAAAAATAATATGTAGCAATGGGAACAGGGATAAGAACATTAGGATTAGGAACATTGAATACTAATGATATTGAAAAAAAATGAAAATAGGAGATGATAAAATGGAAAAATTAGAATAGGAAGGCAATATATAGAAAAAAAGAGTAGACAGTGATTTTCTCACACGTGAGAAAATTCAAAATTAAAAGGAGAGCAGTATAAATATATGAATATAATAAATGATGTGTTAAATAATAAAATTCAGATTCAGATTGATGAAAGAACAATAGATATAAATGATATTGAAAAAGTGGAAAGAAAGCCATTTTCATTTAAGGAATTTAGATTAAATATAAAATTGAAAACAGGAGAAGTGATTCAGAAAAATTTTAAATCGCTTGCTGAAATGCATAAAAATTATGAAAAATTTATAACAGAAGCTGGATTTGATTTTTCAGGAAAACTAAGAAAAGAAAGATTGAAGTATATAAATGGAAATATATATTTAAAAAATTTAATAATTTTTTCCAATGAACTGATAGGTGTAAGGCGAATAGAAGAATTAAGAAAAGGGTTAAAATTAGTGATATATCATGGAATAAAAGGAGCATATGATATAAAAATAGAATTATTTTTGAAAGGTGGAGGTACTGTTATTTTAGAAATGGCAAATGAACAATATGCTCAATATGATTTTAATCAGTTAAGAAAAATATTTGAATCAAGAAAAAATATAATAGAATAAGAGGATGTGAGTTTGATATGAAAAAAATTTTAGTTATGATAGTGGCAGTTGCTTTATTGTCATGTGATAAGAATAATTATAAAGAAATGACAAATGATATGGAAAAAATTGTAAATGAAGAGAAGAAAACGATTGAAGTGGTAGAGCCTATTTATAATGGTCTATCAAGCATATCCGTAGGTAAATTGGCAGCAAAAACAGAAAATCAATATTTGGAGGAACTAAAAATAGTTGATGTTGAAAATATAAAAAAGTTAAATGAGAAATTTAAAAATAAATACAGTAGTGTAAAATTAGATCCAAAAACAGGTTATGAGGAATCTTGTGCAAAAGCACGAGAAGATTATGTTGAATATGTAGATGTTTTTTTAAAAATGTTTGAAGAATATAAAGCAGGAGCTATTGCTAAGGAAAAACAATTTTCATGGCCAGTAGTAAATTTAAGAAGTAATGTAAATAGTCAGGAAGGGCTTTTAAGGTCTTGTAGATTGGTAAAATAATAGAAATTGAAAAAACAAATATAATTAAACAGGAGTAAAAAATGTTTGTAAGGCTAGTGGATAAAAAATCAAAACAAGGTGTGGCAATAAATATAAATACAATATTATATGTATCAGAGAGGAAGGAAGAGAATAGAAATTTTTTATGTATTGAAACAATAAAAGGAGTATACAAGATTTATTTTGAAAGTGAAGAGGCTAGAAGTAAAGCATTTGAAGCCTTAATCAGAAAAAAAGGTATTTTAAATTTAGAAGGTGTTGAACAGAGTTTTTTTAGAAGTATAAAGTAAAATAAAATAAAACTAATCATAAATGTATTTAAATTTATGATTAGTTTTTGTCGTTAGGAGGAAAAATGAATACACTTATTTTTAGTGGAAGAGTAACATTTAATCCTGAAATGATTTCAATTTCAGAAAAAAATGTTTGTAATTTTAGAATAGCCGCAAAAAAGAAATTTAAGGAAGAAACACAATTTTTATTATGTGTTGCTTTCGGTAATGTAGCAACATTAATACATCAGTATGTAAAAAAGGGAGCAAAAATAATTGTAAATGGTTATCTAGAATTACAAGAGTATGAAGATGAGAATGGAAAAAGAATAATACCTAAATGTATAGTTAAAGAGTTTAAATTAATGGATTTTGTAGAAGAAGAGTATGAATATTTTTAAATTATTTTGGAGGAAAATATGAAAATATACGATATAAGATTATTGAAAACAACAACAGGAAAAAAACATATAAAATTTTTTTATAAAACGTTACTTAAAGGAAAAGTAAGAGAAACAACAAAAATTTTTGCACAAAATGTAAAATTATTAGAAAATAAAAAGATAGATGATACAAAAATAAAGGAATACATAAGTGAAAAGAAATTTATTAAAATTATGAAAATGGCAAAAATAAGCGATAATAAAATGGGGGGATACAGTATGAAATTATATAAAAATAATGAGATATGGTTTTATAAAATTGAAAATACTTCAGATGTTGATATAAACTTTAAAGATTGTGATATTTTATTAGACAGAAATTTTTTTATAAATGATAGATATATAAAATATGTGATTATAAAAAATAATACGGGGGTATAATCGTGGCAATATTTCATCTTAGAATGAAAAAAAGTAAAAGAGGAAGTAGCTATATTCCGCCTGCTGCACATTTAGACTATATAAACAGAGATGAAAAATATGGTAAAAAAGAGGACTTACTTTTTAAGGAAGTAAGGAATCTTCCTGAAGAGTTTAGCGATATTAAAGATTTTTGGAAATGTGCAGAAACCTATGAGAGAAAAAACTCTAATCTGTACAGGGAACTTGAAATTTCATTACCGAGAGAGTTTACTCCTGAAGAAAATAAAAAGATGGTGGATAATTTTTGTGAAAATCTTTTTGGAAAAGAATATGTGTATAACTATGCAATTCACAATCCAAAAAGTTTTGATGGAGATATGCAGCCACACGTGCATATAATGTTTTTTGAAAGAAAAATTGATGATATTAAAAGGGATAAGGATAAGTATTTTAAGAGATATAATACTAAAAATATAGAAAAAGGCGGATGGGAAAAGGATAAAAAATGGAGAGAAAGAAGTACGTTAAAAAATATAAGAAAAGAGTGGGAAACATTTTTAAATTTTGAACTTGAAAAAAAAGGAATAGAGAAAGTAAGTGCAAAATCGTTAAAGGATCAGAAAAGGGATGCGGAAAATAATAATGACTATAAGAAAGTTTATGAGTTAAATCGTGAAGCAATAAATATTGATGGAAAGATTTTATACAGAAAAGAAAGTGAATTAAGTGATAAGGAAAAAGTTAAGAAGAGAATATTTATTAAAAGCAGAATTTTAAAAGCTGGAACAGATTTAATGAAAAAACTGCTTGAAAAATTAAAAAAACTGGAAAGGGAGTATGAAGATTTAAAAAGAGATAAAATAGGAGATTTAGAAAATTTGGAAAAACTGAGGGGGTTAGAAGAGAGTATAAGAGATATAAAAAAGAAGATGTCAAAAGATAAAATTGAGAATACTGTATACAACTTGATGACGGATAAAAAGTACTATAAATTTCTGAATGAGAACAAAAAAATTGACAAGGAACTAAAAAATATAAAAGATAAAAATAGAATAAAGTATTTAAAAATTACAAAAGAAAAGAATTTAAAAAATTTAGAAAGTTTAAGAAATGAAATTCAGAACGACTGGAAAAAGAAGTATATTTTTGATAAAAGAGTTGAAAATATTAGGGAAAAATATTTAAGGAAAATTGCAAATTTTGAAGATGAAAAAGACACGATATATGAAAATTTAAAAGAGAAAAATATTAAATATAATGATGAAAAAAATGGACTGTATAATATAAACCATTTGCAATTTATTTATGAAAAAGATGGACTGAAAGAGATAAATAGAATTGAAAAAGAACTAAAAAAATTAGTAAAAGAGTTAGATAAAAATGAGGAAATAGTCAGTCAGGAAACTTTGATAAAAGATAAATATTCAAATTATGAATTTTCAAAATTGGAGAAAAATATTGCGGAGAGTAAGATTAAAATAGAAGGACTGCAAAAAGAACTTAACAAAAATTTGGATATAAGTGAACAAAAATATTACTTGGACTGGTTAAAAAGAGAAGTAAAAATAAAGGAAGATTATGAGGCAAGAAAAGAAAATATTGAAATAAAAATTCAAAAAAAATTGCAGGATGAACTTTTAAAAAATGGTAATTCCAAAGTTCAGGAAAGGGAAAAAGTTAAAAAAATTATCAAGAATATAGAAGCCATAAAAGTATTGGATAAGAAAAAAAGATTGTCTGAAAAACGACAAGTAAGTATAAAAAAATGGAACAGGAAAAAGAAAAGTAAAAGTTTAAACGGTGCAAATTATGATAAAAATTTAGGAGGTATAAGTGGTGATTTTAGAATGGAAGATATGGAAGTTTTAGATGAGCTGGAAAGATAAAAAAATTATATATTAAAAAATTTTTGTGGTATAATTAAAATAAAGAATGAATGGAAGTGATTAATTATGATAAAGGATCCAAGAAATCCAATGCCAGAACCTCAAGATATAATAAAATCTATAATAGGAGTTATTATACTGATGTATTCAATTTTTAAAATTGCAATAGACTTAACATTAATTTTTTTAATATACAGGTTATTTAATCCTTCTGGAAAGATTACTATGGGATTTTTAGTAAAAGGCTGGCTTGTATTATACCTGATAAAAACTTTTGTAAAAACTGTTAATGAGAGTAAATATAAATAAATTTAGGGGCAGTAAAAAGCTGTCCTTTTTTGAAAAAATAAGTTTTTGAAGGTATAAATATTATTAATTTCTTAGAAATTAAACACGAACGAAGTGAGTTTTTGAGTGTAAACGAAAGCCATTTTTTCACAATTTTTTGTGGCAAAAAAATCACGGTAAGTTTCTAAAAATTTTTAAATTTGAGAAACTGGTAAGCGTGCTTTCCAAAATTTAGAAAAATTTAGGAAAGTTTATGGGGAAAAAATTTTAAAAAAAAGGCTTGACTTTTTGAAAAAATTGAAGTAATATTAGTACAAGAATAAAACAGCGTAAAAAATGAGAGTCCAGTTATGGAGGTGGATGGACAGTTTAACAAAGATGATTTTACTTCAACTCATTTTAAAATAATAAAAGAAAATTTAATTAAATAAAAAATTAAATATCATAAGCCATTAGAGCTAGGTACAGTATTATCGGAAAAAACATTTCTGAGATATTGTACTAGCTCTTTTTTTTTCAAAAAATTTAGGAGGAAAGTATGAAATTAAGTTTAAATAATAGAAGTCCTTAAGTAAATCAAAAGAAGAAAATGAATATCAAAAATACCTAAATTAAAAATAACAGTTAAACGAAAGGATGACAAATAATGAAAAAAATAAAAGTTAAGAATATATTATTGAATAAAAAATTTCAATTGCTATGTTTAATGATTTTGTTTTTAGTAACGGCTGTAATAACTCAGGCGACAACAAGTGGAAATGGTGGATTTCTTGCACCGCTTATAGCTTTTCTGACAAATATGAATACTGGACTGAAAATAGTTTTTTCACTTGGGGCTATTGGGTGCATAGGATTTGGAGTATTTAAGATGTTGACTGATCCAAATATGACAGCAATCATAACTTTACTTATTGGAGTTGCTTTGGCACTTACACTGATTTTTGGTTCAGAGGATATAGTAAAGGCGCTTGGTGGAACTATGATTGATACAGCTCTTTTGGAAGGAGTATAGACTTGGATTTAAAAAGAATAAGCAGGAAAAGGGATATTTTTAAATTAAGGACTGATGTCAAAAGGGAAAAGGCAAGTTTTGAAAAAAGGGCTGAAACTTTGTTTGAACTTGCGGAAACGAATGCAAAGTTAAAAAAGGGATTAGGAATAAGCATAGTTATCAATCATATATTAATTTTAGCATTAATATTCTTTGTTTTGAGAACGAATATAAAGGTATTTCTTGTTCAGGTTGATAAAACGACAGGAGCTCCAATGGAAGTGAATGTGTTGACAAAATCCAATTTAAAAGTTGGGGAGAAGGAAACAAAATATTTTATATCAAAATTCATTTTGGATGTAAGAACTCTTCCAAAGGACACGACATATTACGATAACAAGTTAAAGGAAAATGCTTTTTTCTTAACACAAAATTCACAAAAAAAATTGGATGCGATGATTCAGGAAACAGGAACAATACAAATGCTTGCAGATAAAATTACAACGAATGTAAATATAGTTTCAGCTAACAAACTTACAAATACTTCAAACACTTATCAAGTCAGATGGAAGGAAAAGCAGTTTTCTGAAACGGGGATGGAAATGCAGGATACAAGTTATCTTGGAGTATTTACTGTGGAATATGTAAATGAAAAAAATGAGGAACTGTTAGCTAAAAATCCATTGGGGATAATAATAAAGGATTTTACAATTTCAAGGGAAAATAATTAGAAAAATGAGGGAGATGTATGACAAAGAACAAGTTAAAAAAATTTAATAGAAAAATATTATCAATGCTGTTTTTGATATTGATGTCGGTTAATGTTTTTGCAAATGATGGAAATGCAAAAGACAGTATTACAGTAGACGTAGTAAAGAATAGTCAGAAAATATTTGATGATGACGGAATATTAAGTGGAAAAAAGGATGCAATAAAAAAGACAGCCGTTATATTTAATTATGCGGAAAACAGCATATATGAAGTTTATTCCAAGCCAGACTATTTAACGACTTTAAGGCTTGCTCCAAATGAAAAAGTGGTATTTAAGGCTGGTGGAGATACAGAACGTTGGATGATTGAAGAGGCGACAGGTGGAAAAGAGAACAGAACATACATATACATAAAGCCGCTTGAAGAAGATATAAAAACTAACATAAATATAGTTACAGACAAGCATAGTTACTTTATTAATATTGAATCCACAAATGGAGAATATAATCCTTTAGTTGAGTGGCAATATCCAAATGAGAGAAAAATATTAATGGATGAATATGAGGCTAATACGGAAAGTATTGGCACAACGGACTTAATGAAACTGAATTACAGATATTCGTGGAACAAGAACTCAAAACTTTCTCCAGTTCAAGTGTTTGACAACGGAGAAAAGACATTCATAGTATTAAAGTCAAATTTGCAGGAAATGCCAGCTTTTTATGTAAAAGGTTTGGATAACCAATTATCCTTAGTTAATACAAAAATTGAAGGATGTAATGTAATGATTAACAGTGTTGTGAAAGAAATATATATGACGCTTGGAAAAAATACCTTAAAAATATATAACCAGAAAAAATAGAAAGGAGGTGTCTTAATTGATAGATAAAAATGACTATTTTGAAACTTCTGAAGATGATTTTACGGAACAGAAGGAAGAGGAAATATCGCTTGAGGATGAGAGGACAGGAACGATAAAAAATTCAAAGATAAAAATAGAAGAATTTTTTGATAAGAAAAAAGTTGCTATCCTAGTCTGTATAATTTTGGCTTTAATTTTTGTAAGCATATATTTTGCAAATCAGGCTAAAAAGAATGAGAAGCCGAAGGAACAAGAAAAAATGGAATCAATATCAACTGGAACAGGACTGGATATAAAGGATGCAGTAGATACTCAAAATCAAAATGCCCAAACTCCTGAAAGTGTAACGCAGGATGGAGTGGCAAATATAAATACGACGACTGATGGAACTGGAACGCCTAACTTATCACAATATGATTCTCAGCTAGGTTCAGAATACAATAACGACAATCTTGATTCAAATTATGGTTCAAGTTCATCATCGTTTTCAGATATTTCAGAAGATAAAAATTCCAATAGTTCAGCAGTCTCGGAAGAAAAAAGCAAGGAATGGAGAAAGTCTGCGATAGGGTTTGATAAGGGAGTTTCAACACAGACTCCACAAACGACAGAACAGTATCAGGAACAGCAACAAGTTCCTCAGAATGTACAACAGCAAAATGAAAATGATACAGATCAGAATAAACAAAAGTCAAAGTCCTTATTCCTGAAGCAGAAACAGGACAGCTTCTATTCGACTAATTTAAAAAATCCTGCAATAGGGAAATATGAGTTAAAGACAGGAAGCTTTATTCCAGCCGTTCTTGTAACAGCAATTAATTCTGATTTACCGGGAGATGTGATTGCACAAGTTAGAGAAAATGTTTATGACTATCGTACTGGAAAAAATATTTTGATTCCTATGGGTACAAAAATAATTGGAAAATATGACAGTAGTATAACGTATGGACAGAACAGAGTTTTATTGATATGGCAAAGACTAGTATTTCCAAATGGCTCAACACTTGTGCTTGATAATATGCAGGGAGTTGATTTGTTAGGTAATGCAGGATTGAAAGGAAAAACTAACAACCATTTTTGGAAACTTATGAGAAGTGTGTTACTATCCTCTGCTATAAATATAGCTTCAGGATCACTTGAAGGTCTAAATGTAAATATTGAGACTGGAAGCAGGTCAAGAGTGAATATTGGTACAGGTGTTTCAGATGCTGCACAGAATATTAGAAGTATCGGGGAAAGAATCATTGAAAAAGATTTAAACAGACAGCCTACAATTGAAATAAAGAGAGGTAAAAAATTTAATATCTTTGTAAGCAAGGATATAATTTTATCTCCATATAGGAAATAATTATGGATAAAAAATACAAGTCGCTTAGAAATACGAAGCCTGTAAAATGGATTTTTTCAATAATGATGTTCATTTTGGTAAATATAACAGGTTTAATGGTAATATCAACAAACTATATGGAAGAACTGGAAAAAGTTAATAACTATGCAACTTTTGCAAAAATACGTAGATTAATAAAACCAGTAATTATTGGGAAAAAGAATCAGTATATGTACCTTCCGTCTGGGAACTGGGAAATAGTAATGAAAAAAACTCCTAGATTAACTTCACAGTTTCAATTAGGTATGTGCTTTATATTTGTTGGCTCGTTAGTTATTTTGACAATGCCTTACTGGAAAAAAAAGAAACTGAAATCACACGGAGAGGCTGAATTTGGAACGTATGATGATTTGAAAAAAAATAAGAAAAAGCCGTCAGATATAGATTTTTTAAGCGGCAATGAAAATGGTTTTGTTATTGGTTATGTAAAAACTTTATCAGGAAAATTAAAATTGCTTTATGACACGTCAATGATACATATTGCCCTATTTTTGCCAACAAGAGGAGGAAAGGGTGTAGGATACATTATTCCAAGCCTTGTTGCAGGATTAAAAGAAAGGTCAACTTTTATTTCTGACATAAAAAAGGAAAATTACGAACTTACAAGTTGGTACAGAGCAAAGATACTAAAACATAGAATATTAAAATTTGAACCAATGAGTGAACTTTCAAATAGCTATAACTTTTTATCAGAAGTAAGATATGGAACAAATTATGAGATTGAAGATTGCAGAATAATTGGAACAATGATTGTTGGGGAAGATGAGAGCAAGGATCCGTTTTGGGGAGATAGTGCAAAAGATACAATTTCCACTTTAACTGGCTATGTTCATTACAGGGAAGTAAGCAGCCGTTCTGAAAAAGATCCCGATATAACAGATGTTAGAGTTTCATTAAATGATGTAATATCAATGATTACTAACACTGAAAATTCTTTATATAGAATGTTTGCAAAATATCTTGGAAAGCCTATGGAAGAAGGGGAAGATGATACTCCAAAGGATTTTATTTTGAAGAAAAAAACAATTGAAAGGCTTAGAAAAATATATACTGATGAGGAATCAATTAAAGCATTAAACAAAGGATTGCACCCCTTTATTGCAAAACAGTTTGGATATTTATTGCAAAATACAGGAGAAAATACATTTAAGTCTATAACTTCAACAGCAAAGACTAAATTACAGGTATTTGAGATTCCTTCGGTTGTAAAAAATATAGGAAAATCCGATTTTAGGGCATTAGACTTGGTTAATGGCGATAATCCTGTGGATTTATATTTTGTAATAAAACCGAAAGATATAGACTTGCTAGCTCCGTTAGTACGGATAATGTATATTCAACTGACAAATTTATTAATGGAAAGTTTAAGCAAGAAAAATTTTAACATAACGTTTGTAATGGATGAACTAAATGCTTATGGTAAGATGAAGGCTCTTGTAAAAGGGCTTGGGTACTATGCAGGATTTGGAATAAAGATGATTGGGATATTTCAGGGACTTGATCAGTTAAATTCGACATATGATAAACAGGGGAAAGAGGTGCTAAATGGATGCCAGATTCAGATATTTGGTAGACCGAACGATGAGGCTGCACCTGACTATATTTCAAAGACGCTTGGCAAGGAAACAATTAGGGTAAAAAGTAGAAATATTGGGCTAAAAGGGGGAGGGAACGTTTCAGAGCAGGGAAAGGATTTATTAAGTCCTTCAGAAACAAGACTGCTGCCTGACAGAAAGGCAGTTGTAATTACGGGATACAAAAAACCTTTATTATTAGATAAACTCTATTACTACGAATATCCTGATCTGTTAAAAAGAACACAGCACCAGCCAGTATTCTTTAAGGATGGATATGTAATATTTGAAGGAATGAAGGGAATGTATGAATACAAACATACGTTTAAAATGAAAGAGGAAGATTTTTATGATGATATAAAATATGAAAAAGTTATTGAAAAGGCAAGAAAAAAGTATAAATCAGAAAAAATAGGATAGGGGGATATATGGAAAATATTGAAGAAACAATTAATGGTTCAGATGAAATAATAAAGAAAAAGAGAAAAACTAGAGAAAAAAATTATACTGAAAGAATAAAAAGAAATAAAGAAAAAGTTGCCAAACTGGAGAAAATAAGGGATGATTCCCAAAAGGAAATTGAAAAGGTTGAACAGGAAAATGCAGATATTTTAAGAGAGATTTTAGAAAAATCTGGTGTAGAAAATAAACTTTTAAAAATCATAATTGAAAGTCCAAGCAATGATGAAATTACTAAAAAAATGAAGGAACTGGCAGAAGTATTATGACGGAAAGTGAAAAATATGAACTTCAGAAGCAGGCACAAATAGACTTTGTAAATGAAAGGCTGTCAGCACTGAAGGAATATATGGAAGATGATGATATTACTGAAATAATGTTAAATCCTGATGGATATGTATGGGTGGAATCATATGAAAAGGGAATGTACAAGACAAGTACATATCTGAATGAGATGGAAGGATACAAAATTATTCAGGTGCTTGCTTCATATAACTCAAAGATAATTTCTGAAAAAAATCCAAGACTTTCTGGAAATTTGCCAAATTCTGACAGATTTCAGGGAGCCGCAAAAGGAATTACTAAAGGTATTCCAGTATTTACAATAAGAAAAAGGCCTAAGAAAATATTTACACTTGATGACTATTTAGCAATGGGTTCAATTACAGAATTTCAGAAAAATTTTCTTACAGAAGCTATTTTGAACAAAAAGAATATAGTTGTATCAGGTGGAACTGGTACAGGAAAGACAACATTTACTAATGCTCTTGTTGATTATTTAAAGCAAGTTGACATAATTAGAAATACGGTTGAAAGGATATATATTATTGAGGAAGTTGAGGAAATTATCTGCGACAAGGAAAATGTGTTAAGAGTGTTTGTAACTGAAGATGTTTCTGCACTGGAATTATCAAAGGACGCACTTAGACATAGGCCAGATAGAATTATTCAGGGAGAGCTTAGATATGGAGAAGAAGCTGAGGAGATACTTAAAAACTGGAATACTGGGCATAGTGGAGGATTTACAACAGTCCATTCAGATGGTGCAGAAGAAACTTTGGAAAGACTGGAAGAGCTGCTAATGGAAGTTGACAGGAATCCAAGGCAGCCACTTATAGGGCGTTCTGTAGATGTAATTGTAAATATCATAAGAACGACTGAAAATGGTAAAACTGTAAGAAAAGTGAACAAGACAATTAAAGTAAACGGCTTTAACAAAAAGACAAAGGAATATGAAATTGAGGAGGTAGGATAATGAAATTAAAAGTGTATAAATCTTTATTGGACATAAAGATGATAATGGGACTGCCATATAAGGTTTTTATATCATTGGTATTATTTACAGGAATTATATTTTTAATATTCAGGCACTGGGTAATTTTTATACCAGCAGGGACGATATATGTTCTGTGTGCAGTTATGTCGGTAAAGGATCCGATGACATTGGAATTGCTGATAGAACACTATAAGACAGAAAGATATTTAAATCCGTAGGAGGTGACTAAAATGATATTTTTCAAAAATGAGAAAGAAAGATATTTTGATAAAGTAAAGAAAGATTATGGAGAAGAAGAAAGAAAAGTAATAAGGGAATTATTGAAGTCAAATTTAACATTAGAGCAATTTAAGGACTGCATTATGCCAATAATAGATTACAGTAAGCAGGAAAATATTATGGAAGCTAAGATGAATGGGATAAATGTTCCTGCAGATTATGGAACAAGAAAATTGAAAGCTGATGAAATAAGAGAGATTGCCAGTTGTTATGAAGAAGGATTAACTAAAAATCAGATAACCTCAATTATAAATGCAAATTTTTATACAAATGTTAATGCAGAATTTATAAAACTTTCAAAAGAAGCATTTAAAAAGGGAATGAATGAGTATGAATTTCATAAGATGAATGATATTGGCGAGGTAAAAGAAATATTAAATGCTTACAAGAAAGAGTATCCTACAGAATTGATTAATATTTTAAAGACGCAGAATCCAGGAAACAATGCTTTTGTTTTTAATAAAGAATATAGAGAGGCAATTATGGATTCTTATGATAAAGGAGCAACAGTAGAACAGATTAAGAAATTTGCAAAAATTAAACGGTATGATGTGAACACTCCTAATAATCCATATTATGAGTACGGAGGGCATAGTGTGTGGCTCGAACCTGAATATGACTTGTCGAAATTTAAAAAGGAAATAAAGGCAACTTCTAGGATAGAACAGGAAAAAGAGTCAACTGAAAAAGATATTTCAGATAATAAGACAGAAGAAAAAAATATAAAGGAAAATAAAAAAATAGCAACTAAGAGTTATAAAATAAACAGTAGGATAAATCAAGAATTAGAAAGATAGAAAGGAAAAAAATGGGGAAAACACTTGATAACTACAAAAATTCATTTATTTACCATATCCCGTGGGACTTCCTTCTCAATGACTTTATTCTTGTTAATAAAAATATGGGGTTTCAGGTAACTCTCAAAGTGAGAAATCACGACTTGGATTTTTTTACTGAGGAAGAAGTGAACTTGAAAATATTGCAGTATAACAATGCGATAAAAAAATTGCCTGACAATTTTATTGTTCATTATGAAGTTCAAAGAAAGAAGTCAAGAGGATATATTGAAACAGAAATTAATGATGACTTTATACCGACAGTTCTTATAGAAAATGAAAGAAAGGATTTATTTTCAAAAGGGGAATATTTTAAATGTGACTACTATATAACATTGACATATTTAATAGCAGAAGATGCTGAAAATAAGATAAACTCATTGCTGGCTAGTAAAAAGGAAGATGATTCAGAAGAAAAAATGGCTGAGGAAGCAGAAAGGGAATTAAAAATATTTAGACAAAAAGTAGCTTCATTTATTGCGTTATTAAAATATGCTACAACAAGCATTGAAGTCTTGCAGGGAGATGAACTTATGGCATATATGTATTCCACAGTAAATGCTGAATTTCCTGAAAAGAAGAAAATGCCTACATCTCCTCTATATCCAATTGATCAATATTTGTCAAACTCAAGTTTTGAAAATGGAAAAGACACGAAAATACAAAGACTGACAAAGGCAAAGCATTTAAGGACAATCTCGGTTAATCTGTTTCCTGATGAGATAGAGTCAAGAGTTCTGAAAAAACTTGAAAGCCTGGATTTTGAATTTAGAATGTCGGCAAGATACATTATACTTTCACAAAATGAATCAAAAAAGATGTTAAAAAACTTCTTTATTTTTCATCAGGGAAAGCAGAAGAATTTTGGACAGTATATAACGGAAGCTATAACTAAAAAGCCTTCATTTAACATTGATGAGCTGGAATTGGCAAAAACAGAAGAAGCCAAAATGGCTTTAAATGAATTTAAGGAAGGCGGAATGAGTTATGGCTATTACACATTTACTATAATACTTGCTGATGAAGATATAAAAAGGCTGGAGGACAACGCACTTAAAATAGCAACAATATTTGATGAACAGGATTTTACCTGCTCAATTGACAAGTACAATATTTTTCCCTCATATTTAGGAGCTATTCCAGGAAATGTGAAGGCAAATATAAGAAAATATCCAATAAATTCAATGCTTTTAAGCTGTCTTTTCCCTACTTCATCACTGTATCGTGGAGAGGAAGTGAATGAATTTTTTAGGGATAAAAAAAATATTGCAGGTGTTCCGCTTATGATGACTAAAACAGACTTGAATGATATATTTTATTTTAATCTTCATATAAAAGATGCAGCACACACACTAATAGCAGGTCCGACAAGGTCTGGGAAATCAGTATTATTGGGAATGCTGGTGGCTGAACTGAAAAAATACCCTAATGCTCAGGTGTTCTTTTTTGATAAAGGAGGTTCAATACGTGTCCTGACTGCTTGTATGGGTGGAAAATTTTATGATTTGGGAAAAGGCGGGGATAATGATTTAGCATTTCAGCCACTTGCGAATATTCATATCGAAACAGAAAGGGCATTTGCAAGCAACTGGATAATTTCCCTTCTTCAACAGGAAAATGTAATCGTAACACCTGATATGAAAAGTACAATATGGGAAACGCTTACCACTCTTGCAAATGATCCGCCTAACAGAAGAACAATGACAAATTTTGCATTTACAGTTATGAACAAGGAAATTCAGAAGGCACTTGAGCCATACACAAATACAGGTTCATATGGAAAATATTTTGATAACAATGAAGATAATTTTTCAGACTCAAACTGGCAGGTATTTGAAATGGGAAGGATAATAGAAGATCCAAAAGCGACAGCACCTATATTAAGCTATCTGTTTCATAGAATAGAAGTGGAAAAATTAACAAAGGACTATCTAACTGCAATCGTAGTTGATGAGGCTTGGTTTGCAATGGAAAATGAAAGTTTCAGGCTTAAATTCAATGACTGGCTTAGAACTCTTGCAAAGCTGAATGCCTTTATAATCTTTGCGACACAGTTACTTGATGAAATAGCAAAATCTGAAATAACACCTGCAATAGTTGACGGATGCAAGACAAAGATACTTCTGCCTTCTCCACAGGCACAGAACTACTGGAAGGAACTTTATTCAAAGTTTGGATTAAACGCAATAGAAATTGAAAGAGTTGCACGTGGACAGATGCAGAAGCAATATTTTTACAAAAGTGAACTTGGGGCAAGAGAATTTGAAATGGATTTAGGTAAAATTGAACTGGCTTATGTAGGTT
>NZ_AXVL01000048.1 GCF_000482505.1 Leptotrichia trevisanii DSM 22070 | reverse complement strand
CTGTTTCAACCGCATCTGCTGGTGATAAAACCACCATTCCTGGAATTGCACGCATTAAAGCCATATCTTCGACAGATTGGTGTGAACCTCCATCCTCTCCTAACGAAACTCCTGCGTGAGTCGGACAAATCTTAACATTCAATTGTGGATATGCCACCGAATTTCTAATCTGATCAAAGGCACGCCCTGCCGCAAAATGTGCAAATGTTGAAGCAAACGGTATTTTGCCAGTCGTTGCGATCCCTGCTGCAGTTGCAATCATATCAGCTTCCGCAATTCCCACATTTATATGTCTTTCTGGAAACTCTTTTTTAAAATATGCAGTCATTGTCGATTTTGACAAGTCCGCTTCCAGCACTACCACATCTTTATTTACTTTTCCCAATTTGACTAACACTTCTCCATAAGCCACTCTAGTTGATTTTTTTTCCATTCTCATATTCTCCTATTTTTTATTTTCTTTAAATTTATAAAAGTTCATAAAATTAATTTTTCTAAAAGTATTAAATTTTCAATTCTTTTTTATTTCAACTAATAATTTAAAACCATATTTGAAATTCTAATCTTAACTCAACTCTTCCATTGCCTTACTGTATTCTTCATCATTTGGAGCAGCTCCATGGAATCCAGCATTATTTTCCATAAACGAAACACCTTTTCCTTTTACAGTGTTTGCAACTATTACTGTTGGCTGTCCTTTCATAGTTCTTGCTGTGTCAAGAGCATTTATGATTTCTTCATAATTATGTCCGTCAATCTCAATTACATTCCATTTGAAAGCCTTGAACTTTTCCCCAACTGGAGCGACATCCATCACATCCGAAACTTTTCCATCAATCTGCAAGTTATTGTAATCAACTATTGCAACTAAATTATCAAGTTTGTAATGTGCAGCCGTCATAACCGCTTCCCAGACTTGTCCTTCCTGCAATTCTCCATCTCCCAAAATAGTATAAACTCGATAATCATTTTTATAAATCTTCGCACTCAAAGCCATTCCGTTTGCAGCTGAAAGTCCTTGTCCAAGCGAACCTGTTGACATTTCAACTCCAGCCACTTTTTTCATATCAGGGTGTCCCTGAAGTGGAGAGTGCCATTTTCTAAGTGTTGGAATAAGATTTTTTCCTTCATCGCCTAAAAATCCCTTTTCAATTAATGCCGCATAAAGTGCAGGAGCTGCATGCCCTTTACTAAGCACTAATCTATCTCTGTTTTCCATTTTTGGATTTTCTGGATCAATATTCATTTCCTTCCAGTAAAGCACAGCCAGAATATCAGCAATCGAAAGTGAACCTCCTGGATGCCCTGATTTTGCCCTGTAAATCATTTCAATAATGTCTTTTCTCAATATTTTTGCCTTTTTTTGCAAATCTTCAATTTTCATAAAAGCCTCCTAAAATTAATATTAAAAGAGAGTAACCATTAAAACAGGAAACTCTCTTTATTTTGTTATAAAAAGCAGTATCTATTTGTTCAATAGTTCTATATACTGCTTAACCAACTCTATTTTTTCTGAACTCATTTCCATCAGATTTCTGACTATTTCTCCAATATTTATATCAGAGAACTCCTCTATTATCTCATTAGTAAGCTCTTTTTTCAAATCTGACATATCTTTATCTGTATATCCTATTATTTTAAACAATTTAAGATGATCTATTTTCAGAATTTTGGCAATTTTTTTGAGTAAAAGAGGATTTGTCATATTATGTTTGCCTGACTCCAAATTGGATAAATAAGCTGGACTTATTTTTAGCATTTCTGCCATTTCTCTTAGTCCTATATTTTTTTGTAGTCTTTTCTTTTTTATATAGTATCCTAATGCTTCCACAAGATTGGAGTTAGTTTTTATACTGTCATTTTCAGCCATTTCTTCACCTTATCAATTTATTGTACATAAATATAATAACATAATTTTATAATTTTGTGAACCGCTGAAACTCTTACGGTATAATAAATGCAGTTTTCTGGATTATTTTTTCTTTTGTCCGTAATAGGCATTAGCCCCATGTTTTCTCAAAAAATGCTTATCCAGCAATTCCTGTTGCATTGGTTTAATATCCTTATTTACTATTTCAGTAAACATTGCCATTTTTGCAACTTCTTCCAGAACAACTGAATTATAGACAGCTTCATCAGGATTTTTCCCCCATGTGAAAGGCCCATGACTATTTACAAGAACCCCTGGAATGTACTGAGGATTTAGTTCTCTTTTTTCAAAAGTTTCTATAATCACTGTTCCAGTTTCTTTTTCATATTCTCCTGCGATTTCTTCAGGTGTCATTTTTCTTGTACAAGGCACTGAACCATAGAAATAATCAGCATTTGTTGTTCCATAGGCTGGAATATCCCTTCCGCTTTGAGCCCATATTGTTGCATTTGTTGAATGAGTGTGAACTATTCCTCCAATTGAAGGAAATTTTTTGTAAAGTTCAATATGTGTAGGAGTATCGGATGAAGGATTTAATTCGCCTTCCACAACATTTCCATCCAAGTCGACTACTACCATATCCTCTACTTTCATTGTTTCATAGTCTACACCACTAGGCTTGATAACTATCAGATTTTTTTCTCTGTCAATTCCGCTCACATTTCCCCAAGTAAACAATACTAGCCCTTTTTTTGGCAATTCTAAATTTGCCTTAAATACTTGTTCCTTTAATTTTTCCAGCATTAGATAAATCCACCTTCCTTCATTTTATCCAGCATCCATTGCTTTGCCTTTTTTACTTCCTCAATTGGATTATCTGATTTTTCAGTCCACATTTCAATCAAAAAAGGTCCTTTATAATTTAATTCCTTTAATTTTTTAAATACTTTTGGAAAATCTACGCATCCTTCTCCAAAAGGCACTTCCTTAAATTTCCCTTTAAAAGTGTCAGTTACTGCTAAAGTATCTTTCAAATGGATTCCTGTTATTTCTCCATTTTTTATTCCTAATTCCAATTCCTTTAGTGTGTCATTTTCAGGCCATGCCGTCAAATTTCCCACATCTGGATACACTTTTAGCCATGGAGATTTAATTATATTAGCATATTCCATATATTTTGTAATTGAATTTATAAATGGATGATCCATAATTTCTATTGATAATGTTACATTATATGAAGAAGCCCATTCTACTGCTTTTTTCAAATTTTCAGTAAAATATTTTTTAGTCTGCTCGCTGCCTTCTTCGTAATAAACATCATATCCAGCCATCTGAATCGTTCTAATTCCCATTTTATCTGCAAAGATTATTGCCTTTTGCATAAGCTCCATAGCTTTTTCCCTAGTTTTTTCATCCATGCTTCCCATTGGAAATCTTCTATGTCCACTAAAGCACATTGACGGAATTCTAACTCCTGTATCTATTAACGCCTTATGAATCCTGTTTATTTCATCATTAGTCCAGTCCAGTCTTGCAAGCCTTTCATCTGTTTCATCAATCGAAATTTCTACAAAATCATAACCACATTCCTTAACCAGCCTTATTCTTTTCACCCAGTCAATATCCTTAGGAAGAGCCTTTTCATATATTCCTAAATTTAATTTATTTAAATCTCTCATATTATTCCCCTATTTCATTAATTATACCAAAATTGTTTAATAATTTTTAAGAAGTTGTCCCTTAAGTATCCAGATTAACTATTTCTGTATAAAATTTATAAAATGAATACTCAAGGGTAAAAAATGTTTAATTTTAAAATTGTTCAAGATTATTTCCAATATTTATCAATTTCTGCTTTAAATGCTCTTGCCGCTGCTGCCGGATCATCTGCTTCTGTAATTCCACGTCCTGCAATAAATGTAAACACATCCACACCTTCAAATAATTTTAGTGTATCTGTATTTAATCCTCCTGTGACAGAAACTTTAAATCCCATTTCAATTAATTTTTTGACTTTGTTCAAGTCCTTTTCTCCCCAAGTTTCCCCAGCCAGCAAGGCATCTCTGCTTTGATGGTAAATAGCCTGATTAATTCCTGCATCCAACCAAAGCTGAGCCTGTTCATAAGTCCAGTCACCATACAGTTCCACCTGAATTTCACCACGTTCACCACGCACTTCCTTTATAGCTTTTAAAGCTGCTTTCATTGTCGGAATTGTTGCACAGCATATACAAGTCATCCAGTCTGCTCCACGAACTGCATTGTTTTTGGCAACTGTTCCTCCTGCATCCGCACATTTTGTATCTGCCACTATTATTTTTTCAGGAAATAGGTTTCTCAATACTTCCACTAATTCGCTTCCAACTTGTAATAAACATACGGTTCCAGCTTCTATTACATCAACTTCCTCTCCAACGGAAACTGCTGCTTTTATTGCACCTTTTAAATCAGAATGATCCAATGCCACCTGTAATAATGGTTTTGCCATTTGTTTTCCTCCTTATATACTGTAATTCTATACTTTTTCTTTTATCAGTTTATAAATATCTTCCGGTACTTTTGCTTCCCTGATTTTAGTAAAAATCTCTTCGTCATCAAAAAGCATTACTATCTGTGGAATTGCCTCGCCTGTATGTATTTCTGCATTTTCAGCGGCCAGCCCAATTAATATATCCACTTCCTGTCCATCTGGAAATGATACTGGCTTTTTCAATGTAACAAGACTGAAAGAATTTTTATTAACTCCCATTTCAGGACGTTCATGTGGCATTGCCAGTCCTGGAGCTAGTATGTAAAATGGGCCCAGCTCTTTTGTTCTTTCTATTATATTTTCAATATATTTTTTTTCTATTGAATTATTTGCCACAAGAGGAGCCATGCACACTTTTATAGCTTCTTCCCAGCTGTTTGCCTCCTGTTGCAGCATAACAGAATTATTTTCCTTCAAGGAATCCAATAAATTCATAAAAAGTTTTCCTCCTTACTTAATATACGATTTTCTTATGCAATTCCAGCTTCTGTTAATTTGCTTTCAAGCTCTTTTTCATCAAGCAGATTCAAAAGTCCAATTATTTTTGTATTTGGCCCACCTTTTAATTCAGATGCGATATGAGTTGAAGCAAGAACTAAGTCATAATTTGAAAGTCCTGATTTAGCTTCTCCCAGACTGCATGAATTTACATCTGCCTGTACTCCCAGTTTTTGTAAAACTTTTCCAACTTTTAATTTCATAATCATACTTGTTCCCATTCCACTTCCACAAACTGCTAATACTTTAATCATTATGATCACTTCTTTCTTTATTTACTTTTTTATTTTTGAAAATTCTAAATTTCTTCCAAATCTACTGTTCCTTCATAATATTGCTCTTTATTTTTAGATTTTGCATATTGAATTTGAGGAATTAACAGCATTGCAACAATTACTAATACATATCCGATTATTCCTAAATATTTCATTACAAATCCTTGAGCAAGCCATACTGTACTTTGATCGATATTTCCGTGCCATCCACCTTTTAATTGGAATAAAGCTACAGCTACAGCTCCACATAATACTTGCAATACTCCTGATATAGCTGACAATATAAATGCAGCTCTCGCTCCCCCACGTTTATCGGCATACACAGCAATAGTCGCATTATCAAAGAACACAGGAACGAATCCTGTTATAATAAATACAGGCGATTTGAATATTAATAATCCTGCTATTGAAATAAATTGAGCTATTGTCCCTACTAAAAATCCGAATAATACTGCACTTGGTGATCCAAATCCATAAGATGCCGCACAGTCTACCGCAGGTAATGATCCAGGTAATATTTTATTTGAAATACCTTGGAATGATACTGTCAATTCTGATACGAACATTCTAACCCCTGTTTTCAATATTGTTAAATATACTGCAAACAATAATGTTGTTGAAACAATGTAAGTACCAAATGAAAGTTTTTTAGGATCAAATGCTCCTGCTGCGACTCCATGAGGATTTATGACAGGACAAGTTTGTACCCCGTTTTCAATTACACATTTTCCAAATTTCGCAGTAAAGAACTCAGGCCCCAATACCCACATTATTATTCCAAAGAATACTATCATTATAAGCCCTGTTGCAATAATATCATCGTGGAGCATTGATAACCATTTTGGTAATTTTAAATCATCCAGTTTCTTTTTAGGATTTCCTATTTTTGGTGCCAATTTATCAGCTAGCCATATAGCGAACATTTGTTGATGCCCTATTGCAAATCCAGCGTTTTCAGTTAGTCTTTGAGTCGGTTCCACTGATAAGTTTGATCCAACTGCCCAATATATTCCTGCAAAAATTCCTATTAATATTACTCCCTTTATATTTTGGAACTGAGGGAACAGGAAGAATATCATCCAAGCTGCTGTAGAAGCCTGTTGCTGCATAATATGCCCTGTTATGAACAATGTTCTCACTTTAGTAAATTTTCTAAACAGCACTAATATTATATTTATAACAAATCCTATAAGAAGGGCCATCATAACTGCCGCTGCCAAGTTAGATTTAGACGAATCCTGCTCAATAATATTTTTTATCGCTTCATCCACAGCCTGTAATCCAAAGTAAGGATCTATAACGGCCGCATTTAATTCAAATTTAGTTTTCAGTGCCGCCAATATTGGCCTAAATGTTGTTACTAGCCCTCCTGCACCGACATTTAATATCATGTATCCTACAGTTGCCTTAATAAATCCTCCAACTGCCTCATATATTTTTTTTCCTAAGAACAGATAACCTACAAAAACTAATAAACCTACAAAAAATTCTGGTTTAGTCAAGATATTCTGTCCGAACCATGTCCCAATTCCCATTAAAATATTCATGACTTTTCTCCTTTATGTTTTTTTTTAAATAATTTTATTTTCTTAAACACCGTAAAGATGGTTTCTAAATAATGTTTTGATATGCTTAAATTTTCTATAAGAATGATTTAAATGGCAAATCAGGTTCTATTGTAAATGCGTCTTCAAATCCTCTTCTATACATGTATTCCATATCATCTTTATTATCAGGGAATACAAATTTTCCTCCAGGTTGCCATATATATGGCTTAAATTCATATTTCATTCTATCTTTTCTATAATTCCACAATAATGTTATTTCTTTTGGATCAGCCATAAAATTGGACCAGATGTCGTGATGTAACGGAATAACTACTTGTGTCTTTAATTCTTCTGCCACTCTTAACACATCTGAAGAAGTCAATTTATCTGTCATTCCTCTAGGATTTTCTCCGTATCCTACAAATGCCACATCCACTTTATTTTCATTTCCATGTTTTACAAAATAGTTTGAATGGTGTGAATCTCCTGCGTTGTAAATATTTCCACCAGTTGTTTCAACCAGGTAGTTTACTGCCATTTCATCCATATCAGGCGGTAAGCTCCCTTTTAACGTAACATCTTCGTTAACTGTTAAAAGCATTGTTCTGTCAAATGATTCCAATGCTTTTATTTTTGCATCTTTAATTACTATTTCATCTCCTGGTTTCATTTGTACAAGTCTATCTTCAGGCACTCCCCATTTTCTCCAAATTTCAATACATGTTTTTGGCCCTACAAATTTTGCTTCTGGACAATTTTTTACAACTGCCGCCGCAACATTCACATCTATGTGATCACTATGAGAATGTGTTGCAAGTAATGCGTCTAACCCTTCTATCGCAAAAGGATCTATAACACAAGGGGTAAGTCTTAAATTTGGCTGTAAAGCTACACATCCGACTGCTCTCTGATGTTGGTGCTTAGGTTTCATTAATTTATTCTTTTGACTTCTCTTACCTGTTGCTACCCAGATATCCATTGCAATATTTGCATTGCCTTCTGTCTTTATCCAAAGCCCCATGTTTCCAAGCCACCACATTGCTACAGTATTTGGTTTTACTACGGTTTCTGCTATTTCCTCGTTCAACCAAGTTCCCCATTCGGGAAATGTTCCCAAAATCCAAGATTCTCTTGTAATTTCATCTACTTTTGACATAACTGTCCCTCCTAAAAATTTTGTTATTAAATTGTATAAATCGTTTTCTATTTGCTAACAATAGTATACCTTGCTTTTTATTAAAGTCAATGGTTTTTTAAAAAAATTTTCACGAAAAAAAGCCGGGTAGTCCCGACTTGTTAATGAATTATTAATTTCTATATTATTTTTGGAAGACTTTTTTTGCACTGGCCAAATCTATGTGACAGTATCCATTAGGATTTTTATCCAAATAGTTCTGATGGTAATCTTCGGCCTTGATGTAATGTTTTAACGGCCTTACTTCCACCTGAATTTCCCGTGAATATTTATTCTGCTCACTTTCAATTCTTGATTTTATCATATCTATCTCATCTTTATCTACATAATAAATTCCTGTTCGATATTGTCTTCCTTCATCAAGCCCCTGTCTGTTAATGCTTGTAGGATCGATTATCGAAAAATAATAGTCTAGAAGTTTATTTAGGGAAACTATTTCATTATCATATTTTATATGTACTGTTTCGGCATGATCAGTCATTTTTAAAATATCATAGTTTGTATCAAGAGTTTGTCCATTAGCGTAGCCAACTGTTGTTTCAACAACACCTGGAGCCATCTTAAAAAATTTCTCGACACCCCAGAAACATCCTCCAGCCAGATAAATTTCTTTAATATCTGCCATAAAATTACACCTCCTTTAAATTTTCAAATATATTCGAGCTTCTTCAAAATCGAACTGATCTGAATTAGACAAAACTAGAGTTCGAGTAGATTAGTTGTGACTTTCCGAGTTCGGTTTCAAAGTGATTTTATTATAACTTTAAAATTATACTTCTACTGAAAATTTACTTAAACAAAGTTTAATAGATAATTATGATTATTTTATTTTAAATTTCAAAACTCCGATACTTGTCACTTCTGTATAATAACAATCTTCTAAACAATTTATTTCTATAACTATTTTTAAGTATAATTTTTAATCATATTTTTTATGATTTTATGTTATTATTATACAAATTTATAAATAGAAATTATTTAACAATTTCTTTTAATTATATTATTTTTTTGTGAGTTTTTTATATAGCTGAATATGTAAGGGCAGCAGATACCATACTTCTAGTATTACCTGATTTTTTCAATTTAATATTTGAGTGTATTTTAAATTTTTTCTTTTAAAATAGCCTCTTTTAATTGATTTACAGCCTTTTCCAAAATGGCTCTCGGACAAGCCGCATTTAACCTCATAAATCCTTCCAACCCTTTTTGATACACACGTCCTTCGTTCAATCCCAATTTTGCTTTTGTAAGCATGAATTTTTCTAGCTGTTCCTGATTAAATCCAAATTTTTGGCATAGTTTTCGACAGTCTAGCCATACCAGATATGTTGCCTGCGGAATGTTTGGAGTAATTTCTGGAATATATTCCTTAAAAAAGTTGCTTAGGAATAGAATGTTGTTTTGCAGATATTCCTTTAACTGTTTTAAATATTCTTCTCCACCGTCAGAATATGCGGCGATTGTAGCAACCAGATTAAAAGGATTGTTTCTGTGAACTTCAAGATCTTTCCAGAATCTGTCGAATTTTGCCTTTACTTCTAAATTATTGAAAATAATTGTTGCACTTTGAAGTCCTGCAAGATTAAAGGCTTTTCCAGTGGAAGTGCAAGTTATGGTATTTTTTCTGATTTCTTCTGAAATGCTTGCCATTGGGATGTGCTTATTGTCCCATAGTGTCAAGTCGGCGTGAATTTCATCGGATATTACAGGAACTTTGTATTTTACACATAAATTTCCGATTGCTTCCAATTTATCACGAGTCCACACATGTCCCAGCGGATTGTGAGGATTGCATAAAATAAACAATTTTGGCTTTTCCTTTAATTTATTTTCCAAATCTTCCAGATCAAGCGAATATTCTCCATTTTTTTCGATAAATCTATTTTCGATGACAACTCTTGCATTATCCTCGTTAATATCGTAAAATTCCGAATAAACAGGTGTCTGAATCAGTATTTTGTCACCCTTTTCAGAAAAAATCTGAACTAATGCCCCAAGACTTGGTACAATTCCAATGCTAAAGCTAAGCAGTTCCTTTTTCGGCTCCCAGCCAAATCTTCTCTTCTGCCAGTTTATAATTGACTCAAAATACTCACCTGGACGATATACATAACCAAAAATTCCATGTTGAACCTTTTTTTCAAGAGCATCAATTATAGGCTGTGCTGTCCTAAAATCCATATCGGCAATCCAAAGCGGTATGACATCATCTACTCCAAATTTTCTCATTAATTCCTTATACTTCACAGAATGATTATTTTTTCTGTCAATAATTTCATCAAAATTGTATTTCATAAAATCACATCCTTTTATTTATTTTTTGTTGACAATCCTTAAATTAAATTATAAAATATATTCAAAATACTTTTAAAGAGGTAAATTTAATGACTAAAGAATATAGTAAAAACTTTATAGTTCAGCAAAGTGCAAAACTTTTTTATTATAAAGGCTACAAAAATACTGAATTAACTGACATTTTTAAGGCATGTGACATGCCAAATGACATTTTTTATAAATTTTTTTCAAGCAAGGAAGAATTACTTATCTCTGTAATCAAATATCATACTGAAAACCTGATAAATTTCTTTAATAATAACGTAGATGATTTATCAATCCACAAATTTTACTATTTTTTTGAAAAATATTTTGAAAATATTGTAAATAACAAGTTTCACGGTGGAAGCCCGCTTGGCAATTTGGCTTTGGAGCTGGCTGATTTAAATAGCAATATACGTGAAGAGCTTGTAAAATCATATAAAAAAATTGAACTTAGATTTTCTTTTTTTATAACGACTTTAAAATATGCCTTTCCTGAAAAATATGACGATATTATTCCTGAAACGACAGCAAGACTTTTAATAGCTTTACTGGAAGGGACTATCCTTATGTTAAAAACTGAAAAGGAAAGTTCTGCAATTAACGACTTTTTTGTCTTTTTCAACAATCTTTTCAAACTTGCCGACAATAAAGAGGTAGAGGAACAGGAGAGCGAAGCAGAACATGAATCTTTTGAAACGGAAAAAATATACATTCCAGATTCTATCCAAAGTGAAATTATCGAAGCTGACGACACTGAATTAAATAGTAATGATCAATATGCCGGTGATACTTCTCAAACTGTACCGAATATTAAGTTTGAAGAAACTTATCAGGAAAATGAAGATATTTCTGATTCTGAAGAAAACAATAACCTTGATGACAGCATGTACTACGAACTTGATTCAGACAGCCTAATTAATGTCTTTGATGATTTGGAAAACTATCAAAAAAATGAAAATAGTGATGATGAATAAAAAAATTTAGGGAGAATGAAAAAACTCCCTTTTTTAATTTTATCCTATTTATATTCAAGTCTTTCGCTTGAGAATATTTTCCCGTCTTCTGTTACAATTACTTGGTAATACGCCTGTTCCCCATACAGAATCACTTTCCAGTTTCTAAACCCTTTTTTATACAGTCCGACATGCTGTGTTCCTATTTCTTCATTAAATTTTCTTTTTACTTCGGCAATGCTGTTATTCATAACAACATCTCTTGACACAACTGCTGAATTTGGTACAATCCGTTTTCCAACAGATGAGCAGCTTATCAATGCTCCAAAACACAAAATTATCATTATTTTTTTTATTTTTCTATCCACTAACTATTCACTACCTCTATCTTAATATCAAATTGTAAATGTTTTTTTTCTTTATCCAAATACGTATATTTTATTTTTCTCAAAACAGCATTTGGATTGTTATCCAGAATTTCATTAATATTCTGATTAGCCTTTTCAATATTTTGAAAATTATTTGCTAGTTCAGCATTTGAAAATCCCTTCATTTTCAGATAATTAAACATATTAAATGCGTCAAACATAAAGTTCCCCTTTCTATAATACTCAGATTCCATTAACATCAAATTGGCAAAAGTTAAATGTGTCTGGAATCTAAGTAAAATAGTTATAATTTTGAATTACAGCTAAAAAAATTTATTAAACTTATTTTTTTAATTCCTCATACGTTTTTTCTAAAATTTCCTCAAAAGATAAATCCGTCTTGAATCCAGCGGCTTTTATATGCCCGCCACCACCAAAAATGGAGGCTATTTTATTTACATTATATTTATCATTTGCCCGAAAACTTCCTTTTAACGAGCCGTCTTCCTCTTCCCGTACAAAAAGAGAAATTTCCATTCCTTCAATTTTTAAAAGCATTTCTGATGTACTATTTGTGTCATCCTTTTCAATACCTAGTTCCTTCATTTTTGACTGTGTTAGATAATAACTGACAAATTTATATTTTTTGTCATTTTTTTTATTTTTATAAACTTCCCCGATAAAATCAACTTGTTTCTCACTCACTGCAAAAATAATATTGGCAATCTTGTGATTATTCACACCCGCCTCAATTAATTTGGAACATACAAGAAAAGTGTGCGGTGTAACATTATCATGCCTGAAATTTCCAGTATCATTAATTATCCCGAGATACATATATTCAGCAATTTTCTTTGTCAGTTCAATATCAAAAATCTTCAAAAACTGATACAAAAGTTCCCCTGTACTGCAAATATCTTCCACGTAGTTAAAATCCGCATGTTCGGTATTGCTGATATGATGATCGATATTTATTGACTTCTTGCTTAATTTTTTTATTTCGATGGATTTTCCATATCTTTCCTCATTTGCACAATCTAAACTTATAAACAAGTCAAACTTTTCATCATTTTGAAAATTTTGCTTAAATTCCTCACTAAATTTTTCATAACTCCAGATTAGTTCTGTATCTTTGAAATGTCGCATATATTTAGGCAATTTATCATCAACAATGATTTTTACCATTTTTTTTGTATTATTTTTTTTGCAGTATTCATTTATCATAAAATAAAATGCCAAAAGTGAGCCGAGTGCATCCCCATCGGGATTAATATGTGCTGTCAAAACAATATTTTTAGACGATTTTATTTCATTCACTATTCCATCTGGAAGAATATTTCCCCTGTAATTTTTATTCATAAATTTTTGTTTTATTCCTATTCTTAAATTTTAATTTTCAATTGTCACTTCTTATTTTCCAACAGAACGGATCATATAGCCGCCTCTGACTTTTTTAGCTTGATTTTCCATTGCCTTTAAGGTATTTGGGTTATCAGTCATATTTGACATTACTACGTAGACTGTTCTGCCATTTACTGATGTTCTTTTGTAGTAAAAATTTCCACCCAGTTTTTTTGCTATTTCTCTTGCTGCACCTTCTGTACCTACTGATGCCACCTGAATATATTTTTTAGTTCCACCTTTAGCTTGACGTTTTTTGGCGTCTTCCCTGGCTTTTCTAGCTGCGTCCTCTTTAGCCTTTCTAGCCGCCTCTTCTCTTGCGTGTTGTCTAGCTGCTTCTGCCCTTGCCTGTGCCGCTGCCTGTTCTTTTCTAGCTGCTGCTTCCTGCTGCTGTTTTCTTATTTCAGCCTGTCTTGCTTCAATTTTTGCTTCTTCCTGACGTCTTTGTTCAGCCAGGTTTTGTCTTTTCTGTTCCAATTTTTGAGCTTTCAGTTTTGCCTGTTCCTCTTGTTTCTTGGTATCAATGGCTGCTTTTGGATTATTTTGTGGCTGTGTCTGCTGGTTATTTGCTGTAGGATTTTTTTGTAAGTCTATCGTTTGTGCAGATTTTGCCTGTTCCAGTTCCTGTGCAACAGTTTCATTATTATTTTCCACCACCTGATTTGGCAATGTTAAGTTATTCTTGTAATCTTTAGAATTATAAAAATCCTTATTTCGTACTTTCATATCCTTAGTAATGCTTTCTGTTGTAGTCTGCTTGGACTTTTTATATCCTGTTGTCAGCACTATTCCATAAGTAACAACTGCAACAATTCCGACAGCTCTCATTACTTTAAATGGATTTAATCGAAAACTCATTTTTTCTCCCTTCTTTTACCTTTTTATTAAATAATTTCTTTTAATATTTTTTTAGAATTTTCTGCCGCAAGTTTTACAAAACTTGTATATTCCATTCCAGAATCATCTGTAATTGAATCTGAAATTGAACGGATTATTAAAAATTTCACACCTAGTCTTGTGCAAACCTGAGCCACGGCCCCGCTTTCCATATCCACACAAAGTGCCTCAAAATCTTTCCCAAGCTGAATTTTCACATCTTTTTGGCTCACAAACTGATCTCCAGTCAAAATTCTTCCAAGCAATATCTGATGTTCAAAATCAGTTAAATTTCCTGTTTTTTCAATCAGCCCCTTATCCGACTCAAACGCCCATTCCTTCATTTGCGGAATCTGCCCCATCTTATAGCCAAATGCTGTAGCATCAACATCGTGCTGAACAACATCCCGCCCGATAACAACATCTCCAACTTTTAATCTTTCATCAAGCGAACCTGCAACTCCCGAAAAAATTACTTCATTCACATCAAATTTCTCAATTAATAAAGTGGCTGTAACTGCAGCATTTACCTTTCCAATCCCAGATTGTACAAAAACAACATCCTTATTGTTAAATTTCCCAATAAAAAATGATATTCCGTTTATTACATTTTCCTTGATATTCTTAATTTCCTTTTTTATTGCTTCAGCTTCTTCAACTACTGCCCCAATAATTCCTATCATTTATTTCCTCCAATTTTTATTTTTCACTTTCGATATTATTAGTGTTTTCATTATTAGTATTTTCCATATTGCTGTTATTATTTTCATTTTCAATAGTAGTATTTACACTTCCTTCGTAAATATAAGTGTCCTTAAGTTTACAAGTTTTTGTTTCATTTGTATTAAGAACCGCCTGAAATTCCCATTTTTCATTTTTTCCAAGCGAACTTATACTATCAACGGCATCTCCAATTTTGGCTCCATTTTCATCAAAGCAGGGAATCTCTATCGTTAAATTTCTTTTTCCAACTCCATTATGTGTCAAAATCCCTGTAACAATGGTTTTTCCACCAGTTATTTCCACTTCTGCATTTGCAAATTTATATTTTGTATTTTTGGCTTTTATTTCTCCATCTTTTCCGCCAATAATACCTCCAATCAGTTTCCCTGTTGTCCCGATAACCGCTCCAGTAACTCCACCGGCAGCTTTTATAGTCCCTCCGACTACACTTCCAACTCCACCAATAATTCCACAAGATGAAGTCCCAAACATTATTCCAATCAATAAAATTCTTTTTTTCACTTTTCTCAATTCCTATTCCTTTTTTTTATTTTTTATAAAATTTGGTATATTATACAATATATGATTATAAAACGATATTAGTATAACATTAGAATATCATATTCCCACTAAAAAAACAAGGCAAATCATCTAATTTGCCCAAAAAGTAAGCTAGAATCCTTGCCTGTATTTATTTAAATTATTGTTCTTAAAATTTCGAAGGTTCCAATAGTTTTTGTGTTAATTCCGACAGGGATTAAAACTGTTTCACCTTTTTTGATTGAAAGTTCTTCGTTTTTTCCCCATACAATTTTTCCTGTTCCTTCAAGAATTGAGTAAATTGTCATACTTTCATTGTTCACATCTTCAAAGGAATCAGTAAATTTTACTTTGTCAATTGAATAGTATTCTTTTTTTATAATATGCTTTCTTAAAATATCTTTTCCATTTTCAGAATTGTCAAAGTCAGTATTTTCTATCTTCACTTCTTTTCCAAAATCTATTACATCAGCTGAATCATGTAAATGGAGTTCTCTTTTTTTTCCATTTTCATCAATTCTGTCAAAATCATAGATTCTGTAAGTTACATCTGAATTTTGCTGAACTTCTGCAAAAAGTATACTTCCTTTTAATGAAGCGTGGACTGTTCCTGGTGTGATGTCAATAAAATCACCTTTTTTTACAGTTTTTTCTTCAAATAGTCCATCAAAATCATTTTTTTCCACTTTTTCCAAAAATTTTTCCTTTGTAATACCAGGTTTCATTCCCATAATCAAAGTAGCGTCATCGCTTGCCTCCATTATGTACCATGATTCACTTTTTCCAAATTCGTTGTGTTTTTTTAAAGCGACTTCATCGCTTGGATGCACTTGAATAGAAAGTCTGTCATTTACGTCCAGATATTTTATAAGAAGCGGAAATTTATTTGGATATTTTTCATAAACCTTTTTTCCTGTAAGCTCCCCTTTATATTTCTTATAAATATCATCCAGCCTTTGTCCAGCCAAAGCACCATTTTCCACAATACCCATTCCATGAGGATGTGCCGACACTTCCCAGGATTCTCCGATTTTCTTACCTGCGGGCAGCTTCATTCCTAATTTTGTTTCAAATTCACGTCCACCCCACACTTTTTCCACAAAAAATTTTTTAAACTTCATTGGATATAACATAAAAAATCTCTCCTTTATTTATATAATTAATTTTCAATAATTTCTTTATTTCATGATAACATTTTGAATTAAATTTTACAATAACATAATCAAGAAATTTTACAAAAAAACCTGCAAATAATATCTGCAGGGGAAAAATATTTTTTCATTTTTGGGGTGTTATCCTCTACTTAAAAAATAGTAGACAACTACAATTTGAATTATGATATAAATTATATCACGCTCCATGACAGTTTCACCCCCAATCATGGTATATTAAGGTTTTTGACGAAAACCCAAATAATTATATCAAATTATAATACAAAAAGCCAGCTTAAATCAAACTGGCTTCTGTCGTCAAATTTTTAATATACACATGATTGCTTTTTACAAAATAATTATACCATAAAAAAAGTTTTTTATCAATTAATTTGAAAAAATTTTGTTAATATTGTAAAATGTTTAAAAGGCGATTTTCTATGTTAAGAGGTTAAAGAATATGTATGTTTATGATGAGCAGAAAATTGAAAAAGAAAAGAGAAAAAGACGTCTGTTTATTTTGATGAATAGCTTAATGTATGTGATTATTCCGATTATAATAGGATTTTTAAAAATTAATAAAAATATTATATCTATTTGGTTAATAATTATTTTTGGAATTTTGAAGTTTTATTTGGAAACAAAAAAGGATTTTGTAAATGAGTATGAAAAAGAAGATGAAGAAACTGGAGATTTTGAGGAAACTTTGCGAAAAGAGAAGTTAAAAAAGAAAATTTTTTATTTAAAGATGAGCTGTGTATCAGTTTGTTTAATTGTAATAACTCTAATTAACATAAATATATTTCAGTTACCAAGTTATGTTAGGGATTTAAAAGAAATTAGGAAAATTATTTCAAATAGCAAAGAACTTTATGTAAATGGGAAAAAACTTGAAAATACAGAAGATGTGAAAAAATGGATTTGGGATTCTACAAATTATTTTGAGATTTTGTGGGATTACAAGAGGACAGCTAATATAGAAGAGCCTAAAATAAAGACAATTTTATCCAATGATAAAGGACAGTATCTAGTAATTGAAAAGAAAGAATTCGGATGGAGTTTTTTGAAAATAAAAGAAAATCATTACTACAAGTTAGGTGTTACTTATAAAAAAGATATTGATAGAACAATTGAAATGGAAAAATCTTTGGGACTTATTCCTCAAAATTAAATATTTTAACATATAGACAAAATTTTATGATTATGGAATTTTTGATATTGTTTCTAACTTGTGCAATTTTACTGATAATTGCTAGGAAGTATAGGAAAATGCAATTTTAAGCTATGATTATTACAAAGGTTAGGAGTTTTAAAATTAATGGCTATTGATATTATAAGAATTTTTGCGTTTATTTTTATTGTGCTTTTGCACACATTGAACAGGCAGTTTGGGATAAATGTCTGGATGGGAGGATATGCGGTTATTTCAATCGGAGTTAATCTTTTTGTGATGATTAGCGGATATCTGCTGTTGGATAAATCAGAAAATGCAGCATTATTTTTTAAAAAGAGAATTTTAAACATTTTACCACTTTTTATTGTTTTTAACGTGATTTATATTTATTTTTTGAAAGTTCCGATTGTGCCGATTTTAAAGGGAAAAGCATTTGCGGCACCACACTTTTGGTATATTTATATGATTCTAGGGCTGTATTTTCTCACGCCTTGGCTTCAAAAGGTTCTTAAATATGCTGAAAAAGAAACATTTTTTGTAGTTTCCCTCTGGTTTTTGTGTAACATTCTAAATCCTTACCTGAGATATTTCAACCTTGCCGAAATCCCATTTTCAAATTTTCCCATAACTGGCTTTATTGGCTATTATATTCTAGGTTATTTTGTGAAAAAATATGATAAAAAAATAAAAGACTTTTCATTTGTCTGGATAATAATTATCTATTTTATAGGTTTTTTCATAAGTTTTTTCTCCACGAAATACGTCTTAACCACAACAGGAATTCGTATATCTGATTTTTTTGATAAAAATTCACTTGGAACTTTCATAATGACAATTTCCTTTTTCGCATTCTGGTGCAAATTTAATTTTACCAAAAGAAACGACATTACCAAAATAATTGCAAATTCTACATATTTTGCATTCCTAATTCATCTTATTGTGCTTCATTTCATAATAAAAATAAGCGATGAGATGGTTTTCAAATCAGTGATGACAGTTGGAATAAGTATAATTTCAGGGGTATTGTATAATTTTCTTAAAGCTGGAAAATTAATGCAGAAATAATGCTTGAAAAATTTTTAAAACTGATATAATAACTTTTGAAGAAAAAACATAGTAATATGAAAAATAATTTATTAATCAAAATATCTAAAAAATAATAAAAAACAATTTAGTTGAATGATTATGAATCAGCTATTAAACAATTCCATTATAAAAATTTATTCTTATTTTTAAATGGGGTTTAGTATTACTTTGAGAAACAGTAGTTTTGGTATTTTCAGTCTCTTTATTTCCGTAAGATAGTGTGTCGATAGCTAATATTGTTATAAGAATAAATATTTTTTTCATATATAATTCCTCTAAATTTATTTTTTAAAGTAATTTAAATACCGTTAAAAAAACAAAATAATTTATTAAACACTAGAAATTAATATCAATCCCTATTTCATATTAATTTTATAAAAAAAGAGAAAACTGACTTTATAAACAAATTTGTTTTAAAATCAATTTTCTCCCTATTCTTAAATCATAAATTTTTGAAATCTAAATTTTTAATCAACTATGAACATTATTCTGTAGTTGTTGGCTGGATTTATAAGCACTACTTTTTTAAGTTTTGTATCATAAGCATAAGTCAAACCATCACCATCTACTTCTGTCAGAAAAACATTTTTCACTAATTTTAGCCTAACCTTTTCTTCTTTTGTTGGCCCAGAACCATCTTTTTCATTTGACTCATCAATATATTGTGTTACAAAGTATCCTTTACTATCTTTTTGAATTTTGAAATTGTCTGATGTATCTGTATAATTAAATAATTTATTCAAAAACTTTTCTGCATGCAACTTTCCATCTGTAGTAAATTTTTGATCTATTCCTTTTGCTAATCCACCTGGAAATTCTTCGTCTTGCTGAATGCTTTGTGCATTATTTTCAGCAATAACACTTTCATTTGCATAAGATACTGCTCCCATTGCTAATACTGCCATTAGTAAACATAATTTTTTAAAATTTTTCTTCATGGTAAATTCTCCTCGTATAATATATTTGTAGTTTTTTACATCCCTCTTCAAGGATTTTGTAATATACTATTATTAAGATACTGTGGATTAGTTAATCTCCTCCTACCACTTGATGGTTTTAAAAAGGCTCTAGCCACAGTCTCTTTGTTAAATTGTTAATTAGTTAGATACCGCTTGACGGTTTATATAGAACGAGGTTACATTCGCAAAGAGTTTGTGGTTTTACAGTATCAATATTTTCTTTTTGAAAGGTGGTATTCTTATGTTCTATATCGGTATCGATGTCTCTAAAGACAAACACAACTGCTTCTGTTGTAATGATAACTTGCAG
>NZ_AXVL01000047.1 GCF_000482505.1 Leptotrichia trevisanii DSM 22070 | reverse complement strand
GCTGACTGGTTCGGAATCAGAGGGGAAAAGGATGACAGAAAAGGAAACGGTAAGTTTGACTTGAACATTGGAGTTGACAACACGAGATTTGGAGTAACAGTAAATGGAGGATATGACACCAAAGGTAAGAATGTAAGGGCAGGTATTGGATTTAGAGCTATTTACTAGAACGAAGAATTGGAAAGAAAGAGAAGAACTTTAACAAATAGAAATTCAATAGATGTTTGAGTTAAGGACTTAAAAAAGGAAAAAAATAAAAGGGCAGTAGAACTTAGATTTTGCTGTCTTTTTTTCGTATTAAGTGAAGTCTTTTTTGTTAAAAATTTTATTATACAGGTTTTATAAAAATAGTTCCTAAATTCTCTATTCAAAAAAAGATAGCCAATCCTGACTATCTCCCTGAAAATAATATTTTTCATCTTTTTGAAAAAAATTCTTTTGCTAATTCCTTTAAGTAAAACACATCAAAAATTCCACATAATTCACGTACCGAATGCATCGCAAACATCGGAACTCCCAGATCCACTCCGTCTATATCAAGATGTGTTGAAGAAAGCGGACCGATTGTACTTCCTCCAAGTTCGTTTGACTCATTGACAAAAGGCTGAATCCGTATATCCGTTCCTTTTATAAGCTGTCTAATTACAGCAATTGAATATCCATCGGATGTATATTTCTGTTTTGCGCTAATTTTTATTGAAATTCCTTCGTTTATTCTTCCACGATTTGTAGGATCTGTTTTTCCTAAATGTGCAGGGTGGGCTGCATGTGCCGCATCAGCTGATAAAATATAAGAACTTTCAAGCATTTGTAAAAAATCGCTTCTATCAAGTCCAAGTGCCAGTGAAATTTTTTCAAGCGTATTTAACAAATAATTGGAATCTGCCCCCTGTTTTGTGGCACTTCCTATCTCCTCGTTGTCAAAAGCTACAAAAATATTGATTCTATCCTGATTTTCTTCAGCTTCCACGAGTCCAATCAGCCCTGTGTAGACAGAAGCAAGATTGTCAAGTTTTGGTGATGACATAAACTCCTCATTTGCTCCTAACAGGCATCCTTTTTCCGTTGCATATAAATACAAGTCAAAATCAATTATATCTTCTTTTTTTATTCCTGTCTTTTCCAAAATAACTCTTTCAAGATAGCCTTCCTTCTCAAAATTATGATTAATAAGTGAAATTACAGGCAAAACATCATTCTGTTTATCAATTTTTACTCCATTGTTTACTTCTCTATTCTGATGAATAGCAAGATTTGGTATTGTCAAAAGTGGCTCGTCTATCTTAATCTTTACAGTTTTTGGAAAAAATGGATCTTCACCTTTCACAATAACACGTCCAGCAATGGAAAGTGGTCTGTCAAACCACGTACTCAAAATAGGTGCTCCATAAACTTCTGTATTTAATCTCACCATATTTTCTGTAACCATTTCAGGATTAGGTTTTATCCTAAAACAAGGAGAATCGGTATGTGCTCCAAAAATCTTAAACCCTTTTCTCACATCAAAATTTTCACCAATTGTAATTGTAATTATAGTAGAGCTGGATTTTTTCAAAAAATATTTTCCACCTTTTTTTAGTTTCCATTTTTCACGAGGCATAACCCTCTCAAAACCATTTTCTTCTAAAATATCTGAACAATTTTTCACAACATGATAAGCACTGGGACTTTCATCAATAAATTCAATAACTTCCCGTGCAAAACTTTTCACTTCCATCTCAATAAAATTTTTCTGTATCTCTTCTAGCTCTTTCGTTGTGTGTATCATTTTTATTCATTCCTCTCAATTTCTAATTTTAATTATTTAAAAACATTTCCCTATTAACAATATTGTACCCCATAATTTTCAATATTCAAAAAAATTTTTGATATTTTTTTAGATTTTTTTCTTTTTATTTAAAATCTTTTGTGAAATTATAAAAAATTAAAAATTATTAATCTTAATTTTTGATATTGAAATTTTTTTGAAAATAGGAATAAATTTTTATAATAAAGTTGTTTGATAACTAATTTATAATCATTCAACTAAATTATTTATACTAGACTTTATTTAAACAATGAGAATTATATTTTAATTATTTAAGAATTTTATATCCTTTATTAAAAAAGTTTGTAATAAATACGTTATTTAAATGAGGTTTAGTATTAGTAATAAAATTATTACAAAAAAACTGGATTTCACTCCAGCTCTTTTCATAATTCAAAATTTTCTAGCAAATAAAAAATTAAAAAATCCCTTTTTCTTTAAACACTTTTGTCAATTTCCCATAAGTATCCGCCTCAGCCGCTACCAACGGCAATCTTACTATGTCATTGTCAAGTTTTCCAAGTATTTTCATAGCAGCTTTCACAGTTACAGGATTTCCTTCCACGAACATGTTTCTGCTTACATCGTATAATTTTGTGTGCAGTTCAAACGCTTTGTCAAAGTTCTTATTTAAGAATGAACTGATTAGATCGCTCATTTCTTGGGGCATTATGTTGGCAACTACAGAAACGACTCCTTTTGCACCGATTGACAGCATTGGCAGGATTAGATGATCTTCTCCTGACAGAATCTCAATTTTATCTCCACACAAGTCCTGAATTCTTATCATTTGTTCAAGGCTTCCTGTTGCTTCCTTTACAGCTACAATTTCAGGCAGTTCAGCCAGTTTTGCGATTGTTTCTGCTTCGATATTTGTTCCTGTCCTTCCTGGCACATTGTAAAGCATTATTGGAAATTTTGCTTCTTGTGCAATTGTTTTGTAGTGTTCATAAAGCCCTCTTTGGCTTGGTTTGTTGTAGTATGGGCAAGTGCTTAGTGCTGCGTCTGCTCCTAGTTCCTTTGCGTATTTTGTAAGTTCAATTGCCCTTGTTGTGTTGTTTGAGCCTGCTCCTGCGATTACCTGTATTCTTCCTTTTACTTCCTCCACGACTATTTTTATTACCTTTTCGTGTTCTGCAAATGTCAATGTCGGAGCTTCCCCAGTCGTTCCGCAAGGCACAATTCCGGATGTTCCGTTTTCAATGTGATAATTTACCAATTCTCTTAATTTATCTTCATCCAATTCCGCCCCATTATTTTTAAATGGCGTAATTAAAGCCACATACGAACCTTCAAATTTCATTTTATTCCTTCTTTCCTTAATTTAGTTTCCTAAATTTTAATTTTTTTATTTTATTTCTATTTAAAATTTTAACTAGCATCGAACTCTATCTAAAAAGTATAAGTAATATTTTTTATTTACTAAAAAAGATTTAATCTCTTTGTTCAATTGTCTTTAATTTTAACTTTATAATGAATTATTTAAGCTAAGAATGATACAATATCCAAATTATCTTTGATATTTATACAATCCTTCAGCGATTTTTTCACTAGGCCCTGTCATAAAGGCATCATTTTCCCCGCCTTCATACTCAATAACAAGCTGTCCACCTGGAACTTTTACATTTACCTTGCTATCTACAAAATCAAAAGTTCTGGCAAGTACAGCCGAAGCTGTCGCTCCTGTTCCACAAGCTAATGTTCTTCCTGCTCCACGTTCCCAAGTAATCACTTCTATGTGTTCCCTGTCATACACTTTTACAAAGTTCACATTAACTTTTTTCGGAAATAGATTAGTATAATTCTCAATTTTTTTGCCAAGTTCATCAATATTATAATCTGAAAAATCATTTACAAATATCACAGAATGATCAGTTCCCATAAAAATATACGAAATTTCAATCTCTTTTCCGTCAATATTTATTTTCTCTCTTAAAAACTGCTCTTTTTCAGTGTTTATCAAGTTTTTTACGTTAAAAACAGGTTTCCCCATGTTCACTCTTGCTAAAAAATTATCCTTTTCCTCGTCATAATTTACTTTTATCATCAAGTCACCAGGAACTGTCTTTACAACAAATTCATCCCCTTCAACCAAATGATTATTTACAAGATAATGTGAAAAACATCTTATTCCATTTCCGCACATCGGCGCCTGACTTCCATCCGCATTAAAGAAAAACATAAACGGCATGCTTGCCACATATTTCAAAATAATCAGCCCGTCTGCACCAACTCCATAATGTCTATCACAAACCTGACTGGCAAATTCTCCATATTCAGGTATCCCTTTTTCAAGTAAATCCTTTTCAGTAACAATAACAAAGTCATTCCCGGCACCTTGATATTTTTCAAATTTTAACATTTCAAAACCTCCATTAATTTTTATTTTTTGCAAAAAACATTCTCAAATTATACTCAGATCCCTTTTATTAGTTACTTTCCTTTTTTTCCTGTAACTTTCTAGCCGTCTTCACAATGAATTTTCTTGATAAAAACCTCGTTCCAAAAACTGCAATCCTATTAAAAATTCCTGGAATTATGATTGCTTTTCCTTTCTGAAACTCTTTATACCCGATTTCAGCCACTTTTTTTGCAGTCATAACTTTCATTCTTTTGAATAACGAACTTTCCTCTAAATTACTGCTTTTTTCAAATCCTGTAGCTGTTGGGCCGGGACAAAGTGCTGATATTTTTATATTTTTTCCACAAATATCCTCTCTCAATTCTTCCCTGACAGCTTCTGTAAATGATTGCACAAAGGCCTTACTCGCATAATACGTACTCATTAGAGGCCCTGGCATAAAGGCTGCAATTGAAGAAACATTTAATATTTCACCATTGCCAGCTTTCATCATATCAGCCAAAAATAGTCTTGTCAACTCCACGACTGCCTTTATATTCAGATTTACCATTGCATCATTTTTCTTTATCATTTCCTCATCAAATTCAGAAAACTTGCCATAAATCCCAATACCAGCATTATTCACAAGCGTATCGATTTTAAGATTATTGGATTTTATCTGATTATAAAGTCTTTCAGAAGCATTTTCCTGTGACAAGTCAGCTTCAATCACAGTTATTTTCAAATCTTTAGAAATTTTCTTTAAAATCTTTTTTTTTAAGGCTTCCAATTTATCCCCATTCCGTGCCACAACAACCAAATTATATCCATTTTTAGCATAAATTTTGGCAAACTCATAACCAATCCCGCTACTTGCCCCTGTTATTAAAACTGTTCTCATAAAATTTCCTTAAAAAATACCTTATCTATTTCACATTATAAAATTTATTTTTTTTAATAATCTTTGAATTGCTTAAAAAGATACTTTGATATAGTTTCATTACTAATCCATTTACCATTTTTTAAAGCAAATTCCAATTCAATATCAACTATTTCATTATTATCATCATTTTTCATCAATTCTTTTGTATGTTCATCAAAATATTTCATTACATCATTCTTGACTTTTTCATCTAAAAATATATCTGTATCTAAATATTTTCCACCTTTTCCATATTTACTCATAAGATATTTTTTTGAACTTTTCAAAAGTTCCATTCCATCTATCATTTTCAAAGTTATTGAAACATTAGCTTTATTTTTTGACATATATTCTATATCTTCCAGTTCAATTTTTGAATTGTAAATTAAATTTTTTAAATGCTGTTCTGTTACCATCTCCATTACTGCCATAAATGATTTTTGCTTAGAATTATCCTCTGGCTCTGCACCATTAATCTTTATTGTTTCAAGCGTTAATTTTGTTTTCTTTTTCATTAATTCAGAAAATAGCTTATCTTTTTCAAGCTGATTAAAATTATTAATCATTTGCTTGACTTCTTTTTCAAGTTCTGAATTATTTTGATAATTATTACCAAAAGAAATCATTCCTATAATCAACATTAATAAAATTACTATTTTTTTCATTCAAACCTTCCTTCTACAAATCAAATTCCTTCGCAAATAACTCAGCCACTTTTTTCCCCATAACTTCATCTACAACTAATGAAATACTGATTTCAGAAGTAGAAACCTGATGAAAACTTATATCGTTTTCTGAAAGGATTCTAAACATTTTGGCAGCTACTCCAATGTTACTTATCAGTCCGATTCCTACTACTGAAACTTTTGTAATGTAAGGATTTATTATAAATGATGTTTTTGGAAATTTTACTTCTATTTCTTCTCCAATTTTTTCAAGTGCGGCAATGTCTGTTTTTGGACAAGTGAAGGCAAAACTTCCGTGAAGGCTTGTTACATCATTTTGGCTTATTATGTCAATATTTATTCCATTTGCTTCAGCTTTTTCAAAAATTTCATACACATTTTGTGCATTTGTTGGGATTTCCTCCACGTTTACCATTACCATGTTTTCATTGATTGATACTCCTGTTATTACTTTTTGCTCCATTTCCTTATTCTCCTTTGTTTTTTCTACCGATGTTATAATCGTCCCGTTTTTTTCTCCAAGCGATTTTCCAACGTAAATTTCTACACCATATTTGCTTCCAAGCTCAACAGCTCTTGGCTCCATTACTCCAGCTCCTAGAAAAGCCAGCTCCATCATTTCATCATAAGAAACAACTGGCAATTTTTTGGCATCTTTATAAACTCTCGGATCAATTGAATAAATTCCATCTACATCTGTGTAAATTTCACATTTTCCTCCAAGTGCAGCCGCCAGAGCCACAGCCGAAGTATCAGAACCTCCACGTCCCAGAGTTGTCACATCTCCTGCTTCATTTACTCCTTGAAATCCAGCCACAACTACAATTTTCCCTTTTGACAAATGTTCCTTTATCTCTTTTCCGTTAATGTCCTCAATTCTATTTTTTGTATAATGCCCGCTCGTCTTTATTCCAGCCTGAGCTCCTGTAAGCGAGATAGCTTCATACCCAAGCGTCTGTAAAGCAATGCTAAGTAATGCGATTGTCTGCTGTTCTCCAGTTGACATCAGCCTGTCCATTTCTCTCAAGTCAGGTTTATCGGTAATTTCGTGAGCCAATTTTATTAAGGCATCTGTAGTTTTTCCCATTGCTGAAACCACGACAACCACATCGTTTCCAGAATCCTTCACACTTCCCAGATATTTTGCGATATTCATTATTTTCTCCGTTGTAGCAACCGAAGTTCCACCATATTTATGCACAATAATCACAATAAATTCACCTCTTTCTTATTTTTTATAAATCAAAAATTTCATCATTTCTAATCAGATCATCCAATGTTTCCCTTTTTACCGCAACTTTAGCTTTTCCATCCTTTACAAATACAACTGCTGGACGCATCATTCTGTTATAATTGCTTGACATTGTGTAACAATATGCCCCTGTTGTCGTTACTGCCACAATATCTCCAATTTCTGTTGCTTTTGGCAATTTTCCCTTTTCAATGATAATATCCCCAGATTCACACAGTTTTCCTGCTAAAGTTATTTCTCTTACATCCGTATCATTCAGCTTGCTCACAACTCCAGCCTCATATTCCGCTTGATAAAGTGCCGTTCTTATGTTATCCGACATTCCACCATCTATAAATACGTACGTTTTTCCACCAACTGTTTCCTTTATTCCACCAACTTCATACAAAGTTGTTCCCGCATTTCCAACGATACTTCTTCCCGGCTCAATACAAAGCTCCTTAAATCCAATCTGATATTTAATTTCCATTGCTTCCGTATACGTTATTATTTCACTCAAAACTTCCTCTATCGGTTTCGGATCGTCCCCTTCCTTATAATAAACTCCAAATCCTCCACCCATATTTACTGTATGAACTACTATTCCCAATTCCTTTTTCAATTTATCCAAATATTTAAAAATTTCATCTAGAGCAAATATAAAGAATGCCGATTGGAAAATTTGCGAACCAATATGTGTATGAAATCCTTTAAATTCAATCCATTCACTATCATTCAGCCTTTTAATTATATCAAATAAATTATCCTGAAACAATGAAATTCCAAATTTTGAAGTAAGCCCAGAAGTCTTTATATAATGATGAGTATGTGCCTCAATTCCCGGATCAATTCTCACAAGCACAGCCTGCTTCTTCCCTTTCTCTCGGCAAATTCTCTCAATTTTATCAATCTCGTCCTCATTATCAACAACAATCGTATCAATCCCAAATTCGACAGCCATTTCAATTTCATTTACCAATTTATTATTTCCATGCAAATGCACTTTATTCATTGGAAATCCCGCTTTATAAGCAGTATAAAGCTCTCCGCCTGAAACGACATCCAAGTCCAGCCCTTTTGACTCAACCAGCTTAATCATCCCTGTTGACAAAAACGCTTTTCCAGCATAAGCAATTCTTGTATTAAATCTTGACGACTTAAAAGCCTCTTTCATTTTATCTATCGTTGTTTCAATAAGCTCCTGATCCATCACATAAAGCGGTGTCTTAAACTCTTTTGCAAGTTCAACCGTATCCACTCCTCCTATTGATAAATTCCCTTTTTCATTAACTTTCGATGTTCCAAATAATTTCATATTTCCACAGAAACTTTTTAAAAATAAAAAATTCCCTTCTCCTTTCAGTATTTTGTTTTTTTTGGATAATAAAAAATGCCGATACCAAGCATCAGCATATAAAACATATATCTAAAAATTTTTATTATTTTTATTTTAAACTAAAAAACTTAAAAAATTTATATGAATTATATCTGACAGCTCCCCATTATCCATTGATAATGACAGTCCTATGGATATTCTCCATAGCCCCAGCAATAAAGACAGTCAACCCTTACGCTTCGGCAATTATTCCTTTCAACTTATTTCACAGAATTGACTTTTCTCCGTAAATTTACTTTTAATAATTGCACCTCTATCACATAATATTTATCATTATAACTAATTTTTTCACATTTGTAAAGCGTTTTTAAAAATTTTCTTTTTGGTATTTCTAAATTTATTCTACGTCAACCACAACTTCCACATCCTTCTTCCTGAATCCCATCCCAATTTTTACAACATTCTCATATCCCTCGTATTTAAGTCCATCCACATAATTTCTGTCATTTATCTGTTTCAAAGCACTTTTCGCAGTCCTTTTCAAATTTCTGCTATCCTTCGCTCTCGAATATTTAAATTCAAATATAAATGCCTTATCTTTCTTATTTCGTGGTTTCAACACCAAATCTGGAATTCCATCCCCACTTTCCACATTTGATTTCACAAAATAATTTTCTGACATTATCGAAACCAGCCCGATTACAAACAAATGATAAGAATTTTCCTCCTTCAAATCCCTAAAACTTATCGCATTTTTTAATAATGCCTTTATTTCTTTCCCAAACTTTTCATAATCACCCTTTATCAAATACTCTCCAAGCCCATAAAATCTATAATGCCCACGATAAGTCCTATATAAGAATCTAATTCTAAAAAAATCAAATATTTCCTCGTTTGGTATTCTTAAATCATAAACACTTTTAGCAACTTTTTTATCAATAGTTAAATATCCACTGTGAAGGAAAAACTGCCAGATGTTTGCATGTGCAAAATCATACAAATATTGTCCATAATTTGCTCCATCTTCTTTTATTTCAAATCCATAACTATTTCTATTCAGATTTAGGGCATAATCTATATCCTGAAACGTCACAAAATCATAAATTTCCTTTCTGATACTCTTATGGCTCAAAAGTTCTTCAAAATCAAAAATAATATTCTCATCTGAATTTTCAAGATAATTCATAATTTCATCATTGCTCGAAGTATTTATCCAATGCTCCTCAAGTTTTTTGTCATCCAGAAAGTTAATGACGGACCAAGGATTGTAAACTTTATTTTTACCAAATTGATAGCCATTGTACCACTTTTTCACTTCTTCTAAATCAAAATCCAAATCATAATATTTTAATGCTTCTTCAACTTCATTTTCTAGAATACCAAAATATTCCGTATAATTATCACTCAAAACCGTATTCACTTTTAAATTATTCAGTCCAGAAAAAATTCCTTCCTTAGCAATTCGTAAAATCCCAGTCATAACTGTAATTTCAGCATAATCATTACCTTTTACACTCTTTTCAAAAAACTTTTTAAAAAAATTAAGAGTTGCATTATAATATCCATTTACATGTGATTTTATTATCGGCTTATCATATTCATCAATTAACAAAATTACTTTTTTTCCATAGTATTCATACAAATATCTCGATAAATCCAATAATGCCTTGTCATAATTTGCTTCTTTTTTTCTTTTCAAAATATTATCAAAATCTACCAAATCATCATTGTTTAACTTATCTTGTAAAAATGTAAAATCCTTGTAAACTTGCCTTATTTCCTCCTTTAAACCTCTATATCCATCTTCCCAATTTGTTTCTTCATAATCCTTAAAACTTATAAAAATTACTGGATTTTGCCCCTGTCTATTAAAATATTCACTTTTAGAAATATCCAGATTTTCAAAAAGTTTTCTATTTTCTTCTTTATTTTCAATATTAAAAAAATACTTTAACATTGACATATTCAGCGATTTTCCAAATCTACGTGGACGTATAAAAAGTATTCGTGACGTTCCATTTTTTAAAATTTCCTCAATTAACCCAGTTTTATCAAAGTAATAATAATTTTTTTGTATCATTGTTTCAAAATTATCAACTCCAACTGGTAAATTTTTCTTTTTTTCTTCACTTCTTATCATTTTCATTCCCCCATTTATTCAATTAAAATAATACTATACTTGTTAAATATATTATATTTATTTTCCAAAAAATTGTCAAACAATATTTTTTTTATATAGTAAAATTTTGTTAAATTTATTCTAAAAAAAGAGAAGCACCATTTCTGATACTTCCCTACTTTCTAAAAAAACATCACTTCAAAAAATACTTTAAAGTTTTATTCAATTCCTAGTTTATTTCTTCACATCGTAAATTAATTTTTCCCCATCACTATCCAGCACAACCGTACTATTTTCAGGTACTTCGTTGCTCAAAATCATTTTTGATAAGTTAGTTTCTATATCTTTTTGAACAAAACGTTTTAGAGGTCTTGCTCCATAAGCTGGGTCATAAGCCTCGTTTACGATGTAGTCCAGAGCTTTGTCTGTAAATTCAATTTTTATGTATTGTTCCTTTAATTTATCGTTTATTTCTTCAAGGATAAGTGAAATAATATTTTTTACGCTTTCTTTTCCTAATGCCTTAAATACGATAATATCATCAATTCTGTTCAAGAATTCTGGCTTGAATCTATGTTTCATTTCATTTAACACAGCCTCTTTTGTTGGCTCTGAAACTTGCGGATCTTCCAATATAATTTCACTTCCGATATTTGAAGTCATAATGATAATTGTATTCTTAAAGTCTACAACTTTCCCTTTACCATCTGTAAGCCTTCCATCGTCAAGTAGTTGCAACAGAATATTAAATACATCAGGATGTGCCTTTTCAATTTCGTCAAACAAAATTACTGAATAAGGTTTTCTTCTTACAGCTTCTGTCAATTGCCCACCTTCTTCATATCCTACATATCCCGGAGGCGCTCCGATTAATCTTGTGGTGCTGAATTTATCCATATATTCACTCATATCAATTCTAATAATATTGCTTTCATCGTCAAACAGGTTAAATGCAAGAGTTTTTGTCAAATAAGTCTTACCAACACCTGTTGGCCCTAGGAAAATGAATGAACCAATTGGACGGTTTGGATCTTTCAGTCCTGCACGTGAACGGATTATTGTGTCGCTTATTGTTGTGATTGCTTCATCTTGCCCGATTACCCTTTTCATCATTTGTTCTGCAAGATGTAAGATTTTTTCACGTTCTCCCTGTAACAATTTTGAAACTGGTATTCCAGTCCATTTTCCAACAATTTCTGCTATTTCTTCACTGTCAATTTCCTGTTTTAATAATTTATTTGCATCTGGATTTTGATTTTTGGCTTTTTCTTCTTCATCTGCCCTTTGTTTTTCCAGTGCCGGCAATTTACCGTATTGCAGTTCAGCCAGTTTGTTATAGTCATTTTTTCTTTGTGCATCAGCAATTTGAAGTTTAACTTTTTCAATTTCTGTATTAATGTTTTGAATCTTTTCAACTTCCTGCTTTTCACTTTCCCATTGTGCCTTAAACGCAGCCTTTTTCTCATTAAGTTCTGCCAATTCTTTTTCCAATGTAACAAGTCTATCCTTAGAAGCCTGATCTTTTTCCTTCTCAAGTGCCACTTTTTCAATTTCAAGCTGCATAACACGTCTTGTAACTTCATCAAGTTCTGTCGGCATCGAATTAATTTCAGTCTTCACTTTTGCAGCCGCCTCGTCAATCAAGTCAATCGCTTTATCAGGCAAAAATCTGTCATTAATATATCTGTCACTCATTGTAGCAGCTGTAACTATCGCATTGTCCGTAATTCTAATTCCATGGAAAATTTCAAATTTTTCCTTCAATCCACGTAAAATTGAAATTGTATCTTCCACAGTCGGCTCATCTACCATTACAGGCTGAAATCTACGCTCAAGTGCCGCATCCTTTTCGATATATTTTCTATATTCATCAATCGTAGTAGCTCCGATAACCTTTATTTCCCCACGTGCAAGCATTGGCTTTAAAAGGTTTCCAGCATCCATAGATCCTTCTGTTTTTCCTGCTCCCACAATATTATGTACTTCATCAATGAAAAGAATTATTCTCCCTTCACTTTTTTCAATTTCTTCTAGTACCGCTTTCAATCTTTCCTCAAATTCCCCACGGTATTTCGCACCTGCAACCAAAGCACCCATATCAAGTGAGAAAATTGTTTTATCCTTCAAGTTTTCAGGCACATCGCCCTTCAATATTCTTTGTGCAATCCCTTCTGCAATGGCTGTTTTCCCAACTCCAGGCTCTCCAATCAGAATCGGATTATTTTTATTTCTTCTTGATAAAATCTGTATAGCCCGTCGAATTTCATTATCTCTCCCAATAATCGGATCGAGTTTCCCTTTCCGTGCCAGTTCCACCAGATCTTTTCCAAATTTATCTAACGCTTCATATGTACTTTCTGGATTATCTGTCATAATTTTTCTACCTCCTCTTACACTTTCAAGCACAGTTTCAAACTGTTTCCTATTTATTCCGTAATCTTTCAAAAAGTTGTTATTATCATAACTTACCAAAAACAAATGTTCTGTACTAATATAGCTGTCCCCCATTTTCTTAGCAATATCTCTTGCTCCAACGAGAACTCTATTTAATTCTCCATTCGCTCTTGGCTCACTATTTCCACCTTCAATCTTAGGAAAACTTTCCAGTTTGCTCTCAATCTTCCTAATCATATCAGTCGTATCAATTCCCATTTTTTTAAGAACACTAGGAATCAATCCATCCATCTGCCCCACAAGTGCAAGCAGTAAATGTTCCACCTTTATATCAGAATGTCTGTATCTAATCGCAAAGTTATTAGCCTCTGAAATAGCCTCAATACTTTTTTGTGTAAAGTTTTGTTCCATATCTATCACCTTTTTCTTATTAAATTTTTTAGTTAAAAACTATTTTTATTTTATTAGCACTCTATTTATATGATTGCTAACAGGTATAATATATCACTATTTAATATTTTTGTCAATTATTTTTTAAAATTTTTTTACATTTTTTCCAAAATTTATCTATATATTTAACAAAGTCTGTAATTACAGCGTTTAGAGAGTAAAAAATATTTTATAAAATTTATAATAATAAAAAAATAAATTTAAGTTTGACTGATTTTTTTGTTATTTAAAAATTTGATTTTACTTGAAATTTCTTTTGTTGAAAAATTTTATTGTTCGGGTTTTATAAAAATAGTTCCTAAATTTTTTACTCTGTCCTTGAATGACAAGTTTGTTGTCTTTTTGCAGTTTCTGTGATAGAATGAAAAATAAAATAAGAAGCAGAAAGGTAATGAAATGAAAGTATATTTAGAATTATTCTGGATTTTTTTTAAGATAGGAACGTTTACTCTTGGTGGTGGATATGCTATGGTTCCGCTCATACAGAATGAAATTGTGAATAAGAAAAAATGGATTGAGGAAGAGGAGTTTGTAAAACTTTTGGCACTTGCTCAGTCTTCACCAGGTGCATTGGCTGTAAATGTTTCGGTTTTTGTGGGATATAAGATGAAAAGAATGTTGGGGCTTATAACTACAGTGCTGGGGGCGACATTGCCTTCGTTCATAATTATTCTTGTCATAGCTTCATTATTTAGCAACATACAAGATAATATATATGTGATAAAGGCATTTAAGGCGATAAGGCCGATGGTGGTTGCATTAATTGCGGCAAGTGTCTATACAATTGGAAAATCGGCTAAAATTAATGGAAAGACGTTGTGGATTGTTATTTTGGTGGCAGTAATGGTGGCTTTTCTTAAATTCCCACCTATCGTTATGATTATTTTAGGTGCTGTTTTAGGGAATGTCTGGATGATCTGGAGGGGAAATAAATGAATTTGACAGTATTATTGATATTATTTTTTGTATTTTTTAAAATAGGGTTGTTCAGTTTTGGTGGTGGATATGCAGTTTTACCACTTATTCAGGCTGATGTTGTAGATTTTCATAAATGGGTGAATGTACAGCAGTTTACAGACATTGTGGCAATTTCACAAGTAACGCCGGGGCCGATTTCATTAAATGCCGCAACTTATGTTGGTTATCTGACTGGAAATGAGGCAGGATTCTGGGAGGCATTTATAATGGGGACAGTCGCTACATTGGGATTAATTCTTCCATCAGTTATTATAATGACAGTTTTTAGCAAATTCTATTTAAAATTTCAGGATAACAAATATATGGACAATGCGTTTGCAGGCTTAAAAATTGTTGTTGTTGGACTGATTTTGGCGGCTGCGATAATGCTGATTGATAAAAATAACTTTATAGACTGGAAAAGTGTGGTGATATTTATTGTTTCGGTGGCACTTGTGCTAAAATGGAAGATAAATCCAATATTGCTCACGATAATTGCGGCAATTGCAGGGATAATAATTTACTAGATATATTTATTTTCTTAAAAGTTAAAAAGAATGAGCTGGGAAAATTTTATGATAAAATTTTGGAATAAATAAAAAAACTATGGAAATATTTTATAGTTATTAAGACATAATATGTAAAAGTTATTTACAATAAATGTTGATTTGTAAAAAAGACAAGGATATAAAAAGAAAAGAGGGAAATTATGAAAAAAAAATATATTATCGCAGTATTGATATTAATTTTATTATTCAGCTGTGGAAAAAAAGGTAAAAAATCGCAAAATTCTCAAAATAAGTCAAATATTGAAAGTAGACAGGATGATAAATTGAAGGAATTAATAAAAAAAGCTCAAAAGGGAGATGTGGCGGCACAAACTGAACTTGGGGAAATGTATCTTCATGGAAATGGAGTAAAGGTGGATTATAAGAAATCTATGGAATGGAGCAAAAAAGCTGTTGAAAAAGGAAGCTACAGGGCAATGACGAATATGGGAGTTCTTTATCTTGAAGGTTTTGGAGTGGAAAAAGACTACAAAAAGGCTTACAATTTCTTTTCAAAAGCGACAGATGGTGGAGATATGAAAGGGCCAAGATACTTGGGAATAATGTCCGAAAAAGGACTTGGAGTGAAAAAGAGCCTTGATGATGCTGCATTTTACTATGAAATTGGAGATAGCAGCGGAGATTTGACTTCACGATATAATCTAGGGAAAATTCATGAAAAAGCAGGAGATTATGCAAGATCAGTAGAACTTTATAAAAAAACGGATGGCAGAATGGATAAAGTTACAGCCCCAATGTATGAAGCACTTGGAGATTTGTATGCAACTGGAAAAGGTGTAGAAAAAAACACAAAGGAAGCTAGAGAATGGTATGAAAAAGCTGTAAAATCTGGAAGTCAGGAAGTTGGAAATAAAATTGCAAAATTAAAATAAACCTTAATTCTCCCATTTTATCCAATTTTTTAATTGTAATTTTAAGAAGCCATAAAAAAATTTTCTGAATAATGTTATTTACTAAAATTGTTATTTATGGTAAAATAAGTTAAGAAATTTGGATATATTTATATAACTTTATAATTTTTATTTTAATTAAATATAAATTCTATAATTTCAAAAATTTAATTCTTAATTTTATAATTTTAAACGCTATTTAAATTATAAATATAATATTTCAGTTTGGATTTGGAATTAAAAAAATTTTATTCTGAACTATGAATTTTTTACTTAAACTTTAAATAATTTTTTGAAATTTTATAAAAATAAAAATTAATGAAAAGGGAAAGGAGATGCTGTGTGAAACAGACTTTTAGTTAAAAGACAAGGAATATTTTAATGAAAAGTGAAACCACAGCAGTAGGAAATAATGTTAGAAACATTGATTTTTAGAGAAATAAGATACAATGAAAATAATGAACAGCTTCTCAAGGAAAATTTGAATAAAATAAAAGAAAATCCTGATGATGTGGAAGTATTAAAGACACTAGCTTCCATTTATCACGCATTAAAAGAAAATGACAAAGCAATCAAAATTTATGAGAAATTAGTAAAATTGAAACCTGAGGAAATTGAAACGAGAGCGTTTCTAGGTTATTTGTACTATGAAAATGAAGAACTTGACAAAGCTGAGAAAAATTTTAATAAGGCACTTGATATAAGTACGGAGGATGAGCCATTCATATTATTCCTTCTGGGAAATATTTATTCAAGAAAAGGTAAAATCTCAGAAGCAGTTGACTGTTATGAACTTGCTATATTCCTTGATTTTGACATGTATATCGCACATATTGATTTTGCTAGAAAATACGAACATATGGGACGACATAAAAAAGCACTTGAAGAATACAAGGCGGCTTTCAGAATTGATTCGAGGGACGAAGGACTTATCGAAAAAATACATTATATTGAAAATAAATACAGAAATGTAATTGAGGAAGAAAATAAAAAAAATAAAAAATTAAATTTTGGAACAGCAAATTTAGGAATTGTTTAAAATTCAATTAGATATTTGTGATTAAATACAATTTTATTTTAGAAAGTTGTCTTAAAGTAAGTAATAAAACTTATCAATGGCAACTTTTTATTATTTGAATACTGTTTATAAAAAAGAAAATGTTAAGGGAGAGAAAAGTGGTAAATTTATTATGTGAGACAATTCTTCCAGATTGTCCGATGAAGGATGTGAAGGAAATTGAGAAAAGTATAACAACAACTTATAAAAAAAGTATATGGGCAAAATTTTTGAAGGCAATTAGTGATTTTGATATGATACAGGATGGGGATAAAATTGCGATTGGTGTGTCTGGTGGGAAGGATAGCCTGCTTTTAGTAAAGCTGTTTCAGGAATTGAAGAAAGATAGACGGAAAAATTTTGAATTTAAGGCGGTTAGCTTGAATCCAGGATTTAGAAATTCTGATTTGGATAATTTTAAAAATAATCTGGATAAGTTAAATATCGACTGTGATATTATTAATACGAATATTTGGGAAATTGCAAATGAAAAAGCAAAGGACTATCCGTGTTTTTTATGTGCTAAAATGAGGCGTGGAATTTTGTATACGCAAGTAGAGGAACTTGGATTTAATAAATTGACGCTTGGGCACCATTTTGATGATGTAATTGAAACAACTCTTATAAACATGCTTTATGCAGGAACAATGAAGACAATGACCCCAAAAGTTCCTTCAACTTCTGGGAAATTGGAGTTGATTCGTCCATTAATCTATGTAAAGGAAGCTGACATAATTGATTACACAAAAACAAACGGAATCCGTGCAATGAACTGTGGATGTACAATCGAAGCTGGAAAAACTTCGAGCAAACGTAGGGAAGTAAAAAATTTATTAGCCGAGCTTGAAGAAAAAAATCCGGGAGTAAAGCAAAGTGTGTTTAATTCAATGAAAAATATAAATCTGGATTATGTTTTTGGATATACAGGCGGAAAGGAAGCAGAATAAATAAAGATAATTAATAGCTTTATATAGTAGTGAAATAAAATTTTATACCATTGTGGTAGTGAATGTTTGAGTAGTCATAGACTGCTCTTTTTTTTTAGGGAGAAGTAGAGAATCTGGTTGTACATACGAGGATAATAAGGTATAATTAAAAAGAAATAATGAAATAAATAAAAAGTTAGGAGCTGATTTTATGAAAAAAAATTTTAATCAAAAATGGTGGCATAAATCGGTAGTTTATCAAATTTATCCAAAGAGTTTCAATGATACGACTGGAAGTGGAGAAGGGGATATAAGGGGAATTATCGAGAAACTTGATTATCTGAAGGAACTTGGAGTGGAAGTAATCTGGATTACTCCAATGTATAAGTCTCCACAGAATGACAATGGATACGATATAAGTGACTACTACAATATTGATCCTAATTACGGAACAATGGCGGATTTTGAAGAAATGCTGGCGGAAGCACATAAAAGAGATTTAAAAATAGTTATGGATATTGTTGTAAATCACTCTTCAACTGAAAATGAGTGGTTTAAAAAGTCTGAGGCTGGAGATCCTGAATATAAGGATTTCTATATATGGAAAGATGCAGTTGACGGGAAAGAGCCTACAAACTGGCAGTCAAAATTTGGTGGAAATGCCTGGCAATATTCTGAAAAGAGAGGGCAATACTATTTACATTTGTTCGATGTGACTCAAGCTGACTTAAACTGGGAAAATGAAAATGTAAGAAAAAAGGTATATGAAATGATAAAATTTTGGCTGAATAAAGGTGTAGATGGATTTAGACTGGATGTTATAAATCTTATATCAAAGGATCAGAGATTTTTAAATGATGACGGAACTGATACGAGATTTGTCCCTGATGGAAGAAGATTTTATACAGATGGGCCTAGAATCCATGAATTTTTGAAGGAAATGAACAGGGAAGCCTTTGGAGGAGGAGAACTTATTACAGTCGGAGAAATGTCGTCTACAAGCCTTGAGAATTGTATTAGATATTCAAATCCTGATGAAAAGGAACTATCAATGGCATTTTCGTTTCATCATCTGAAAGTTGACTATCCAAATGGGGAGAAATGGGCGAAAGCACCGTTTGATTTTGTGGAATTGAAAAAAATATTCTCTAAATGGCAAATTGGAATGTATGAAGGGAACGGCTGGAATGCTACTTTTTGGAATAACCACGATCAGCCAAGAGCATTGTCAAGATTTGGAAATGATAAGGAATACCATAACGAGTCGGCTAAAATGCTTGCCACAGTTCTTCATGGACTTCAAGGCACACCTTACATTTATCAGGGAGAAGAATTTGGAATGACAAATCCGTATTTTGATGATATTAGTAAATATCGTGATGTTGAATCAACCAATAATTACAAAATTTTATTGGATAAAGGATGTTCAGAAGAAGAAGCCATCGAAATCTTAATGCAGAAATCAAGAGATAATTCTAGAACGCCTGTTCAATGGAATGATTCTGAAAATGCAGGATTTACGACTGGAACCCCATGGATTGGAGTGCCTGAAAATTATAAGACAATCAATGCTGAGGCGGCTTTAAAAGATAAAAATTCAGTATTCTATCATTACAAAAAATTAATTGATTTAAGAAGAAATGAAGAATTGATAGTAACTGGAAAGTATGAAGACATTGATTTGGAAAATAAAAATGTATATGCTTACAAACGGGTTGGAGAAAATGGAGAATTAGTTGTAATTAGTAACTTTTATGAACCAGAAGCGGAATTTGAATTGGAAAAAAATGGGATTAAAGGCTTAGAAAATGCTCAGATTTTATTATCAAATTATGAAACTAATCCTGAAATTAAAGGTGAAAAAATTATTTTGAAGCCTTATGAGTCGATTATTTTCAAAAAATAATAAAAATCAAAAGCAATAAAAAAATAAAATTTACCGTTGAATAGGATTTTTAATTTTGAAACTTATTTAGCGGTATTTTAAATGAAAAGTAAATAAAAAAATAAAAGAAGGAAATGGAAATGAAGACAGAAATTATATGCGTTGGAACAGAATTGCTGGTAGGAGATATAGTGAATACGAATGCACAGTATATTTCGGCAAAACTTACAAATATTGGGATTGATTTGTATTATCAGACTACTGTTGGGGATAATTACGGACGGCTTATGGAGTGTCTGGAAAATGCTTTTAAAAGGGTGGATTTGGTAATTACTACTGGAGGGCTTGGGCCTACGGTTGATGATATTACGAAGGAAGTTGTAGCTAATTATTTTGGAGAAGAGCTGGAAGTGATTGAGCGGTACTATGACTTGATTGTAAAAAAATATAATGAGAAGGGCTTTGGAGAAGTGGCTTCTGGTGGGAGAAAAGAGGCTTCGATTTTAAAAAATTCAAAATTGCTTGAAAATGAAGTTGGGCTTGCACCAGGATTTTTTTATGAAAAAGATAATAAAAAAATAATAGTATTGCCAGGGCCTCCAAGAGAAATGACTTGGATGGTGGATAATCAAGTTTTGCCACTTTTAAAACAGTATTCAAATGATATTTTACTAATGAAAACTCTTGAAATAAAGGGAGTTCCAGAAGGGAAGATTGACGACAGGCTAAAAAATTATTTTGAAATGTCAAATCCAACTGTTGCTCCGTATGCAAAGGAAGGCTGTGTTCACGTAAGAATTGCTATGAAAGGCGATAGAGGGAGCACAGATTATCTGATTGCTGAAATTGACAAGATTGCGAATGAAATTGTGGAGATTTATCCACAGGCGGTGGAGGTAAAGGAAGAATAAAATAAAAATATACCCAGATTTTAGATTGAAAAAATTCGAAACTGGGTATGTTTTTTATTTATAAGGAAATTAAATTCATATTTTTTAGGTATTTACTGATATATTTGATAATTTTAAAAGAGGCGTCAGCCTCTTTTCCTCTTCTTTTGTCAAATAAATATACAAATGTCTACGACAAAATATCCAACCTAGTTGGATTAATAAAATATTAATAGTATTTTTTGAGGGGCGGATATCTGTAATGATAAAATTCCCATACAATCATTTTAACCTTGCATGCTGGACAGTAAAAAGGATTCATCCCGAAAGTCCTGTACATCTGCCTTTGATAAAATGAATATCTTGACACGGCAATGTTTTTCCTGAAAGT
>NZ_AXVL01000046.1 GCF_000482505.1 Leptotrichia trevisanii DSM 22070 | reverse complement strand
CTAGAGTACTTGTAACCACAAGAAGGACAGAGCTTAGACTTACAAGTAATAGGGAACAGGTGTGTAACGGGACAGTGAGGACATTTGAACTTGACAAAACCTTTTGAAATATCCCTGCAGGCAAGAAATTTATCAATGGAAAGTTTAATATGTTCAAGGTGACTGTCGCCAATATTATTTTTCTTGCAAAATTTTAAGGAATCTAGTAAAATATTGTTGTTACTGAAAATATATTTCAGTTTATTTTGTGTAATGTTTATCATAAATATATTATACAAAAAAATCAGCCGAATTTCTATTCGGCTTTTTTTATAAATAAATATATAAATTAATGAAAAATGTCAAAAAAATTTTTAAAATGAGTTGACAAAGTCAAAAAAATATATTATACTAGATAGGTAATCTAAAAATATGCCCGAGTGGTGAAATTGGTAGACGCAACGGACTCAAAATCCGTCGATTTTATATCGTGCCGGTTCGACTCCGGCCTCGGGCACCAATAATATAATTAAATTTTTTCATAATAAATTGCACTCTACATTCCTAGAGTGTTTTTTATTGTATTAAATTATTTCTTTAAGTTTAATACTATTTCTATTAAAAAAAAATCAAAATAAAATACTATAATAATTAATTTGATAGCTTTGCTTAAAAAATCAAATCTAATTTTTAAGTATCCATATAAGGGATTCTTATTTAAAAAACTATTATTAATCATAACGCTTATAAATAAAATTATAAAAGTCTTTAAGGTGGATGATTAAGGATAAATTTTTAAATAAGTTAATAAAAAAATCTATTATAGAATAACTGTTAATTAAAGAAAAGAATAAAATTTTCTTGAAATTCTAAAATAAAAATGATACCATTATGATAAGAGAAAATAAACTTGAAAAATAAGGATTTATGCTTGGATAGTGAAGGCTATTTAAGTGGCAAGAAATATATCAATTTAGACAATTCAAAAGCTATTCGAGAAAAACAAAAAATTTTTTAAAGAAATAGAACAAAATTTGGAGGGAAAACAGTGGAAAAGAGAGCAACAATAATAACTTATGGTTGTCAGATGAATGTAAATGAGAGTGCAAAAATGAAACAGATGTTACAGACAATGGGATACAGTATGACAGAGGATATTGAAAATACAGATCTGGTATTTTTGAATACGTGTACAGTAAGAGAAGGTGCGGCTGTTAAGGTTTATGGAAAACTTGGGGATTTGAAAAGAATAAAGGAAGAAAAAGATGGGAATATGATTATTGGGGTTACAGGGTGTCTTGCTCAGGAAGTGAGGGATGAATTTATTAAAAAGACGCCTTATGTGGATTTGGTGCTCGGAAATCAGAATATTGGGAGAATACCTGATATTCTGGAAAGAATTGAAGCTGGGGAAGAAACACATATTGTCATGGTGGATGATGAGGATGAATTGCCGACGAGAGTTGATGCTGACTTTGGTGATGATATTGTGGCTTCAATTTCCATTACGTATGGATGCAATAACTACTGTACATTCTGTATTGTGCCGTATGTACGTGGAATGGAGCGTTCTGTACCGCTTAATGAGGTGGTTAGGGATGTTGAGCAATATACAAAGAAAGGATATAGAGAGATATTGTTCTTGGGACAGAATGTAAATTCATATGGAAGCGATTTTGCAAATGGAGAAGATAATTTTGCGGAATTATTGGAGCAAAGTGCGAATGTGGAAGGAGATTTCTGGATAAAATATGTTTCACCTCATCCAAAAGACTTTAGTGATGAAGTAATAGATACAATTGCAAGAAATCCGAAAATAGCTAGGATGCTGCATTTACCATTGCAATCTGGCTCTACAAAAATTCTGGACGCAATGAACAGAGGATACACAAAAGAGGAGTTTATCGCACTTGCTAGGAAAATTAAGGAAAGAGTGCCTGATATTGGGCTTACGACTGATATTATTGTAGGTTTTCCAGGGGAAACAGATGAGGATTTTCAAGATACGATGGATGTTGTGAATGAAGTTGGATTTGAAAATGCGTTTATGTTTATGTACTCCAAAAGAACAGGAACTCCTGCGGCTACGATGGGTGATCAAGTTGATGAGCAGGTAAAAAATGAGAGATTGCAGCAACTTATGAGATTGCAGAATATGAAAGCAAAAGAGGAAAGTCAGAAATATCTTGGAAAAATTGTCAAGGTGCTTGTGGAAGGACCGAGCAGAAAAAATCCTGAAATGCTGACTGGAAGAAGTTCGACACATAAAATAGTTTTATTTAAAAGTGACAGAAAAGATTTAAAAGGACAATTTGTAAATACAAGAATTTATGATGCAAAAACATGGACATTATATGGAGAGTTGGTGGAGGAATAAATGACGAAGAAAGAAAAGGAAGTAGAAATAGAAACGAGGAAAAAACAGCAAGAGCAGATTGAACCTGCAAAAAAGAAAAGAGGACGTCCAAAAGCGTCTGAATCAAAGGAGGTTACGGAAATTAGCGAAAACTTGGAAGAAAAAAAACAAATTGAAAAAGAAGAGGAAACAGTTAAAAAAAATAGTTCAGAAAATTTGAGTTCTGAAGAGGAAATGATAAAGGATATTCTTTCGCAAAATGTGACTAAACTAAAAAAAATGGCAAAGGAATACAAAATTGAAAATTTTTCAGGAATGTCAAAACTTGAATTAATAAATGCAATTTTGATTGAAAAAGGGAAGGAAAGAGGAAAAACTTATGGATTTGGGAAACTGGATGTAATTGGTGACGGAAATTATGGTTTTTTAAGAGATACTTCAATTGGCCCCGATGTTTATGTTTCAATTTCTCAAATAAAAAGATTTTTCTTAAGAAATGAAGATATTGTATTTGGGGAACTGAGAATTCCGATTGGAACAGAAAAAAATTATGGGATTTTAAAAGTGTTGCTAGTAAATGGGGATTTACCTGAAAAATCACTGGAACGTCCATATTTTGATGATTTAGTTCCATCGTATCCAGATGAAAAGCTAAATTTGGGAAGCGGAGAAATCTCTTCAAGGATTATTGATTTAATTTCGCCGATTGGAAAAGGGCAGAGGGGGCTTATAGTTGCACCGCCAAAAGCTGGGAAAACTGTACTTCTTTCCACACTTGCAAATGATATTATAAAATATAATCCAGAAATTGATGTATGGATTTTGTTAATTGATGAGCGTCCTGAGGAAGTTACGGACATTAAGGAAAATGTAAAAGATGCAGAAGTGTATTCGGCGACTTTTGATGAAGATCCGAGGGTACACACAGAAGTTACTGAAAATGTGCTGCAAATGGCAAAAAGACAAGTGGAACGTGGGAAGGACATATTAATTCTGATGGACAGCCTGACAAGATTAGCACGTTCATATAACATAACTATTCCGTCCAGCGGGAAATTAATTTCAGGGGGAATTGATCCAAATGCCCTTTATTATCCAAAAAGATTTTTAGGAGCAGCCAGAAATATAAAAAAAGGTGGAAGTTTGACAATTATTGCAACTGCCCTTATTGAAACGGGAAGCAGAATGGATGAAGTAATTTTCGAAGAATTTAAAGGGACAGGAAATATGGAAATTATTTTAAGCCGAACACTTGAGCAGCTAAGAATATTTCCAGCAATTGATGCACTAAAAAGTGGGACAAGACGTGAAGAACTGTTAATTCCAAAAGAAAATCTGGAAAAAATCTGGAAGTTACGGAGAGAACTGAGTGAAATGTCAGATGTTGAAGGGATGAGAAACTTAATTGAGCTTGTAAAAAAATATAAAAGCAATGAAGAATTGTTAGAAAATTTGTACAAAAGTAAAAAAACTAAGTAGAATATAAAATGGGAGAGAAAAATGTTTGGAAATGTAAAAAATGAGGCAGGATTATTGTTTACTGGAGAAAATTTTAAATTAGTAAAGAAAATTTTGAAAAAGGATGAAAAAATAGCTAAGCACAATCACGAAAACGAAGAAATTATTTTTATAGTCCTGAAAGGGAAAATGGAAATGTTCCTGAATGAAACTGAAAAGCATGTTTTAGCACCAGGAGATATTTTACATTTTGATGGAAGAAATTTTATTAATGGGAGTGCATTGGAAGATTCTGAAGTAAGTGTAACATTAGTAAAAAAATAATAGATATATGTGAGGGTGTCTCATAAGTCAAAAATAATTTCACTAACATAAATGTTATATATTTTTAAAAATCAACAGATATTATTTTTATTGATTTTATAAATATAGTAAAATATATAAATTTATGATTTAGTAATTTTATTTACTTTATGAGATAGCCCCTATTTTAGTTGAAAATATGTATAAAATAAGCTAAAAGACTGGATTTAGACAAAAAATTCAAGAAAAAATGAAATTATCGTAAAAAAAGTGTTGACATTCATTTTAATTTATGATATTATATTTCTTGTCTGAGAGTAATTGGAAGATAAAGGTTATTCTTTAGAGCGGTGTATAGCGCAGCTCGGTAGCGCACCTGCCTTGGGAGCAGGGGGTCGTAGGTTCAAATCCTACTACACCGACCATTATAGATTTTGCGGGAGTAGCTCAGTTGGTAGAGCGTCAGCCTTCCAAGCTGAATGTCGCGAGTTCGACCCTCGTCTCCCGCTCCATTTTATTTATAAGGATAAATTTTTATAGATATATGGTGACTGTAGTTCAGTTGGTAGAGCGCCAGTTTGTGGCACTGGTTGTCGCGGGTTCAAGTCCCGTCAGTCACCCCATTAATAATGAGCCATTAGCTCAGTCGGTAGAGCACTTGACTTTTAATCAAGGTGTCACTGGTTCGATCCCAGTATGGCTCACCATTTAAAAATTTAATAATGAATTTGCGAGAGTGGCGAAATTGGTATACGCACTAGACTTAGGATCTAGCGTCTTCGACATGTGGGTTCGAGTCCCACCTTTCGCACCATTTGAAAATTAAAATTACCGATAGATACGAGAGCAGAAATTGCTCTTTTTTTTGTAATTTATGCTAAACTTCATTAAAATAGAACTGCTATAAATGGGAAATAGTATTAGATTGTAAAATATACCTTTTAAAATAAGTTATTAGATAAAGAAAAAAGAGGGAAAAATGGAAAAAAGAAATGCGAAGATGATTTATCAGTATGATGGGAGTAAATTTTGTGGATTTCAGAGACAAAATGCAATGAAAACGGTACAAGGGGAAATTGAGAAAGTTATTTTCAGGACATTTTCACAAAAGATAAATATGATTTCATCTGGGAGGACTGATAAGGGCGTTCATGCGATGGAACAGGTTTCTAATTTTGTGATTGATAGCAAAATTCCGCTTGAGGCGATAAAAAAGCAGATTAATAAATGCCTGAAAGGTGAAATCAAAGTTTTAAATATTGAGGAGGCAGATAAAAAATTTAATGCGAGGTTTGATGCAAAAAGTCGAACTTATTTGTATATTATGAGGGCTGAGGAGGATATTACGCCGTTTGAGGCGAATTATGTGACTGGGTTGAGGAAAAGTGTGGATGTGGAAAAATTTCAGGAAATAATGGATGATTTTGTGGGGAAGTATGATTTTAGCAGCTTTATGAAAAAGGACAAGGCTTATAGGAATCCTGTGAGAGAAATTGTCTATATAAAATGTTATTATGATGAAAAAATTGGTGAAAAGCAGGTAAATGTGGAAATCTGCGGGAATGGATTTTTGAAAACAATGGTTAGAATTATGATTGGCTCAGCACTTGCAGTTTATTTTGGTAATGAAGAAAAAGATTATATTAGGAAAAAATTGGAAAATCCCAATGCTGATTGTAAGAAAATTTTAGCGGCTTCGGAAGGGTTATATCTGTATAAGGTGAGTTATTAAAATCAAATTTAATTTTTAAGTATCCATATAAGGGATTCTTATTTAGAATTTGAAAAACTATTATTAATCAGAATATTTATAAACTAAAATTATAAACAAATATAAGGTAGTTTTGTGATAAAATAAATGTGTGAAGAATTAACGAGAAAGGATGATTTCTATGGAAAAGAATTATAAGATTAGAATATTGGATGCGAAAAAAGATTCGGATTTATTATTTAAGATTGTTGAGCATGAGAATGAGGTTTTTGGGGAGGCGACAGTTGGGAACTGGAATATTAAGCCATTTACGAAATATGGGAAAGTTTTTGCAATGCTGAGTAATGATGAAAAAGAGGAATTGATGTCGGTTATTGAAGTTTTGAGCAGTTTTAACAGGGAAATGGCTTATGTTTATGGGGTTTCGACTGTGCCGAAGTTTGAAAGAAATGGGTATGCAAGAATACTGCTTCAGTATGTAATGGAAACCTTGAAGGAAATGGGAATAAAGAAAATAGAACTTACTGTCGATATGGATAATTTTACTGCGAAAAGAATTTATGAGGGACTGGGCTTTGAAATAGTAGGAACTTTGGATAACGAGTATGGGGATAATATTGAAAGATACTTAATGAGATATTTAGTGAAATAGTCTTTGAAAATCGAGTAAAATGCCTTGTTAAAAATAAAAGATATTAAGTTGTTGAACATATTTAATTTTTAAATAATAGAGATTAGTTAAAGTTATTTTTTTAAGAATTTAATATAAATATATAAAATCTGCTCTCTATTTCAAAATAGGAGTCAAAATGGAATGATAAAAGAAAGAATGCAAGAGTCATATTTTATGGATTACTGAAAATTTTGGTGGGAAATAAATTTGATTTTTGTATTTTTTTTTAGATATTTTGATTAATAAATATTTTTTCATATTACTATGTTTTTTCTTTTTTATTTTCGTAAGATTGCTCATTGCCGCAAACTCTATAGTCTATGGCTAGGCTACGACATTTTTCTATACTGACAAAAAACTTGCTATGCTCAAACAATTTTGCCAGCACAAAAAAATGCTCCGACGGATTAGTTTATACTAGACTATGTTTAAAAAATGAAAATTATATTTTAATTATTTGAAAATATTAGATTTTTATTCTTTGCTAGAAAAGTTTATAATAAATCCGCTATTTAAAAGGGGTTTAGCATTATTTTTTTATTATAAAAAAATTTAAAAAATAAACTTAAAAAATTCAGTATTTATAGCACTTCCCTTAATATTATAAAAAATTTTTAAAAAAAGTGTTGACAAATTTTAAAAAATGTAATATTATATATTATAGCTAGCAACCTGATACAGAGAGTGCTAACAACAAAAAGGAAGGTGCCGAGATGAATGATAGGGAGCAATTAATTTTAAAGGCTATTATCAAGCATTATCTGGAATTTGGTGAAAGTGTAGGATCACGGACGCTGGAGAAAAAGTATAACATTGGAGTGTCGTCAGCGACTATCCGAAATACAATGGCAGATTTGGAAGATAAGGGCCTAATTGTAAAAACACATACATCTTCTGGACGTATTCCGACAAGTGAAGGATATAAGCTGTATGTCGATGAGCTTTTGAAAATTAGAGATATTTCTCAGGAGGAAAAGGCGAAGGTCATGCAGGCGTACAATAAGAGGATGAATCAAATTGATACGATATTTGAGGAAACATCTAGATTATTGTCAAAAATTAGTCAATATGCCGGGGTTGTATTAGAGCCGGCGTTTACGCAGGAAGGTGTAAAAAAGGTAAAACTGGTACATATTAATGAAACGACAGTACTTGCTGTAGTTATAATGAATTCTTCCCTTACAAAAAATTTAAATATCTTTCTGGAAAATCCTGTAACTGAAAATGAAGTGGAAGCAATAAATAGTTTTTTAAATGAAAAAATTGCGAACAGTGAGTATTTTACATTATCTGACTTAAAAGATTTTTTCACGAATACAAATTTATTTATGCAAAGCGATTTTCAGGATAATATGATTTCCGATGAAGGAAAATTGTTTTTTGAAGGTGGAACGAATCTCATTGAAAATAACGCATCTGATGTAATGAACCTTATAAATCGGGTAAAACTGTTTAATAATCCGAATGATTTACGGAATGTGTTTGCACAGTTTTTACAGATGGAGGAATTTAAAGATAGAGAAGTGAATGTAATTTTCGGAGAAGATTTGAACATTGCAGGACTTGAGGATTTCTCATTTGTGTTCTCGGTTTATACGCTTAATAATGCGAAGGGGATTATCGGTGTGATTGGACCAAAACGAATGGAATATTCAAAGACGGTTGGACTCGTTGAATATGTAGCAGAAGAAGTAAATCAGTTATTAAATCAAAAAAATAAATAATAAGAAGGAGAGTGGGTTTTTTAAATGGCGGAAAAAGATTTGGAAAAGGAAAATTTGGAAGGTGAAGCTGTACAGAATGAAGCAGTTGAAGAACAAAATGAAAATGTAGAAAGTCAAGAGGTTGAAAAAAGTGCAGAAGAAACTTCTGATAATTGTGATGATAAAGTAAAGAAATTAGAAGCTGAACTTGAAGAATGGAAAAATTCATATACAAGAAAGTTAGCTGAATTTCAAAACTTTACCAAAAGAAAAGAAAACGAAGTTGCAGAAATGAGAAAATACGCTTCTGAAGGAATTATCGTAAAATTGCTTGACAATATAGATAATCTGGAAAGAGCGGTTGACGCATCGAAGGAAAGCCAAAACTTTGATTCATTAATCGAAGGAGTTAATATGATTTTGAATAATCTAAAAAATCTGTTGACAGAAGAAGGCGTAGAAGAAATTGAAGCGGCAGGAAAAGAGTACGATCCTTACGAACATAAAGCAATGATTACTGAAAACAAAGAGGAACTGGATGACAACGTGGTTGTGCAAGTTTTCCAAAAAGGGTACAAAATGAAAGGGAAAGTTGTAAGGCCTGCGATGGTAACGGTTAATAAGAAGAAATAATATTTAGTTGAGGTAATTTATGAATTTTTTGAGTTTGATTGTTGGTGGGAGTGCCTTAATGGTTTTATGGGTAATTTGGCTAAAAATTGAAAATAAAATAGATTATACACAAAAACAAATAGAATTGAATATTTTTGATCAAAATCTTGTTTACATAGATTGGAAAAGTATTTGGTTATATCCCAAACGCCATAGAAGAATTTTAGAATTATATAAACCAGATGAAATTATTGAAACATCAGCCTCTCCGACAGGTTTTATAAAAATAAAAATGGATTTAAATAATTTTAAAACTACTGATAAACCACGAGTAATACAAAATGGTGTTGATGTTCAAGGTAATGCTTTAAATAAAAAAGTTTATTTATACTCATACGAAGTATATGATCCCTCTTCTAATTCTAATAGGTTAGAAGTGATAAATGTTATAAAAGTATTTATTGATAGCATTGGTATTGGTAGTGTTAATATAGGTGAGATAAATAACTACGAGATTAAATGGACTCAAATTAATGAAAAAGTTGAGTATATATCACAAATTCTTGAAAAAGAAGACTACAATGGGAAAGAGCAAGAATTGGAAGGTTTAATAAAAACTGCGATAGAATTAGTAAAAAGTATTCCAATTCCATATATGAGAACCATAGTAACTAGTTTAGAACTTTTATATAAAATGATAAATTATAGTAAAAATAAATGAAAATTTAAAGGAGAATGATAGATATGAGTAAAATAATAGGAATAGATTTAGGGACAACAAACAGCTGCGTGGCAGTTATGGAAGGTGGAAACTTTTCGATTATACCAAATTCTGATGGTGGGAGAACTACTCCGTCAGTTGTAAATATTAAAGATAATGGGGAAATTATTGTAGGGGAAATTGCAAAAAGACAGGCTATTACAAATCCTGATTCAACTGTAATTTCGATTAAAACTCACATGGGTGAAAATTACAAAGTGGATATTGAAGGAAAAAGTTATACTCCACAAGAAATTTCAGCAATGATTTTGAAAAAATTGAAAAAGGATGCTGAAGCATATTTAGGAGAAAGTGTTACAGAAGCTGTAATTACGGTGCCTGCATACTTCACAGATGCACAAAGACAAGCTACAAAGGATGCTGGAGAAATTGCTGGACTTAAAGTTCAAAGAATTATAAATGAGCCAACAGCGGCTGCATTATCTTATGGATTAGACAAGAAAAAAGAAGAAAAAGTATTAGTATTTGACTTGGGTGGAGGTACATTTGACGTATCTGTGCTTGAAATTGGAGATGGAGTTGTGGAAGTTATTTCGACTTCTGGAAATAACCACTTAGGTGGAGATAATTTCGATCAAAAAATTATTGACTGGTTAGCTGACGAATTTAAAAAAGAAACTGGAATTGACTTGAGAAATGATAAGATGGCAATCCAAAGATTGAAAGATGCGGCAGAAGATGCTAAGAAAAAATTATCAACAACATTAGAAACTCAAATTTCATTACCATTTATCACAATGGACGCAACAGGGCCTAAACATTTGGAGAAAAAATTGACTCGTGCAGCATTTGATGAATTGACAAAAGACTTGGTAGAAGCAACTAAAGGGCCAGTAAAACAAGCGTTGGAAGATGCTGATTTAAGTCCTAACGAAATTGATGAAGTATTGCTAGTTGGAGGTTCTACAAGAATTCCGGCGGTTCAAGAATGGGTAAAATCTTTCCTAGGAAAAGAACCTAACAAATCAATCAACCCTGATGAAGTAGTTGCGGCAGGAGCAGCAATTCAAGGTGGAGTGTTAATGGGAGACGTTAAAGACGTATTGTTATTAGACGTAACTCCATTATCATTAGGAATTGAAACTTTAGGTGGGGTATTCACTAAAATAATTGAAAGAAATACAACTGTACCAGTTAAAAAATCACAAGTGTTCTCAACAGCGGCTGATAACCAACCAGCAGTATCAATCAACGTATTGCAAGGGGAAAGAGCAAAAGCTGCAGACAACCACAAATTAGGAGAATTTAACTTGGAAGGAATCCCAGCAGCACCAAGAGGAATCCCTCAAATCGAAGTAACATTCGACATTGACGCAAACGGAATTGTACACGTTTCAGCGAAAGACTTAGGAACTGGAAAAGAAAATACAGTAACAATTTCTGGAAGTTCTAACTTGTCTAAAGACGACATTGAAAAAATGAAACGTGACGCAGAAGCAAACGAAGCAGAAGATGCTAAATTTAAAGAATTAGTAGAAGCTAGAAACCAAGCAGATCAATTGGTAATTTCTACTGAAAAAACTATAAAAGAAAACGAAGATAAACTTCAAGGAACTGAAAAAGAAGACATCGAAAAAGCAATCGAAGAGTTGAAAAAAGTAAAAGACGGAGATGACTTGGACGCAATCAGAAAAGGAATTGAAGACTTATCAAAAGCAGCACAAGGTTTCGCAACAAGAATGTACCAAGAAGCAGCTCAAGCTCACCAAGCACAAGGTGGAGAAGCAGCTGGAGAAAATAATAATTCTGGTGCTGACGATGTGGAAGATGCGGAAGTTGTGGATTAATTTAAGAAGTAGAAATTTAAAGTGAAAGATAGGATTGAGAAGGGGAATTAGTTCTCCTTCTTTTGTAAAAAATAATTGATTTTTTCATAAAAAAAAGTATATACTATGTATATACTTAATAGAAAGAGAGATTATTATGGCAGAGGTTTTAAAAATACAAAAATGGGGAAACAGTCAGGGAATAAGACTTCCTAAAAAAATATTGGAAATACTTGATTTAAAAGTAAATGATACTATTTTGATAGAAGAGGGAGATAATTGCCTTAAATTAAAAAAAATAAAAAAAGAAAAAAGAAAGACAATAAAGGAATTGTTTGCAAATTATAATGAGGATTATGAAAAACAGGAAATAGATTGGGGAGAACCAGTAGGTAAAGAGGTATGGTAAAACAAGGGGATATAATAAAGATAAATTTTAATCCGCAGATGGGACATGAACAAGCTGGATATCGTCCTGCGGTTATAGTAAGTAATGGTACTTTCAATAGGGTAACAAATTTAGTTTTAGTTTGTCCAATTACAGATTCAATAGACAAATTTCCGCTTCATATAAAATTAGACAATCGGACTGCTACGACGGGCATAATTTTATGTGAACACCTTAAATCTTTGGATATTAATAAAAGAAGTTATAAAATTATTGAAAAATTACCAGAGGATATTTTAGAAAAAGTCGTAGACATTATTTTTTCAGAAATAGAAATTGAATAAAAAAATAAATTTGAAATTGAGATAATAAAATTAAAAAATAAAAATAAATAAAAATTTTAAGAAAAGGATGTGTTAAAGATGGAAAGTACAGTAAGAACTTTAAAATGTGGAAGTGTTGAAATCGCAGTTGCTGATAGAGGGGCTGAATTGAGAAGTTACAAGGTAGATGGAGAAGAATTTATGTGGGATAGAAATCCTGAAATCTGGGCTGCCAGCTCACCTGTGTTGTTTCCGTTTGTAGGTAGCATAAAAAATGGAGTATACAATTATAAAGGGAAAGACTATGAAATCACTACACGACATGGATTTGCAAGAACAGAAGATTTTGATTTTGTTGAAAAAACTGAAAATTCTTTGAAATTTAGATTTTCTTCAAATAGTGAAACTTTAAAAAAATATCCGTTTGAATTTGATTTGTTTTTAACTTATACAGTTAATGACGGTATCTTGGAAATTGGATATGATGTTGTAAATAAAAATAATTCTGAGATGTATTTTTCACTAGGAACACATCCTGCATTTGCACTTAATGTGAACGATGGTCTAAAATTAGATGACTATTACTTGGAATTTGAAAAAAATGAAACTTCGCAAAAATATAAACTTACTAATAATGGGCTAGTTTTTGATGAAAAAGTTGATTATTTGAATAATACTAACAAGATTCAAATTACTGAAAATGTATTTGATGATGATGCAATAGTATTTGAAGGTTTAAAATCAGAAAAAGTTACAATAAAAAATAATAAAAATTCTAAAGAATTAAGCGTTGAATATAAAGGATTCCCGTATATTGCATTTTGGAGTAAGCCAAAAGCTCCTTATGTGTGTATAGAGCCTTGGTATGGAATTTCTGACTTTGAAAGTGCGAGCGGGAAATTGGAAGAAAAAATTGGAATTTTGAAATTGAAAGATGGAGAGGAATTTTTTGCAAAATTAGTTGTTGAAGGGAAAAAATAAAGAAAAATTTCAAATTTATATTGGTTTTATTGTAAATTTAGGTTATAATATATTTAATTAGCTTTAAAACCAATTATTAAATAATTATAATTTTTAGTATGGTATTTAAGGTTTAATATAAATTATATAAACTAAAAAATTATAAGTTCCAGCAATTAGAAAATATTTTTATGGAATTATAATAGAAGGAAGTTAAAATGTTAGATTTGCTAAAAAATGATTTAAAAAAATTTGCAATTTCTGTAGGTTCAGTAACGCTTGGAATGTTGTTTTCTAATCTTAATTTTGTTATTCCAGACTTTTCAGGAGTTTATTATGTGCTTATTCCATATTTTATAATTATATGGCTGATTTATTATGGTATTAATAAGGATAGGGCAGTAAAAGTAGGATTTGAAAGTGCAGTTATAGAAACTTTGTTAATGGTTGTAGTTTATATACTTCCATTTGATACAAATCTTAAATCATTTCTATATGGAGTGTTTGTGTATATTTTAATTAGTTCAATTTTTAATAAAATAAAAGAAGTTGGAAAATTCAAAGAAGCAGTAATAGGGGTGTTATATATTTTAATTGCTGTGGTAGTGGGTATTTTATATTTCAGATTTCCAGGTTCTATAATGTATTTTAAGGGTTTTGAAAATTTAAGTAATGAAATGTTGTTATTATTTAGTTTAGTAAGTCTGATTGGAAGTATTATATAATAATGGTTTATATTTAACTAACTAAGATTAATCAGTATTATGATTTAAGTAAAATAATTATAGTTTTTGAGTTTTATTTTAGAGTGATTTTACTATAATTTGTAAAAGTAAGAAAAATTAGAAAAATAAAAATTTGCAGAAGTGGAAAGGATAGAAATAGGAAATGGCAAAAAAAGATTATTATGAAGTGCTTGGCGTACCCAAAAACGCTTCGGAACAGGATATAAAAAAGGCGTATAGGAGTATGGCAAAAAAATATCATCCAGACAGAAACAAGGATAATCCTGAAGCTGAAGCCAAATTTAAGGAAGTACAGGAAGCAAATGAAGTATTAAGCGATCCACAAAAAAGGGCAGCTTATGATCAATATGGACATGCAGCATTTGAAAATGGGGGAGCTGGAGCAGGTGGCTTTGGTGGACAAGGTTTTGGAGGCTTTGGCGGTGCTGGTGGATTTGATTTTGAGGATTTAGGAGATATTTTTGGAAGTTTTTTTGGTGGAAGAAGTCGAAGTCAAGGGCCAAGAGTGCATCAGGGATCTGATTTGAGATATAACTTGAAATTAACGTTGGAAGATGTGGCTTTTGGTACAGAAAAAGAAATAAAATATAAAAGAGAAGGACAATGTAAGACTTGTCATGGAAGTGGTGCGGAACCTGGATACCATATGAAGACTTGTGATAAGTGTGGTGGTTCAGGACATATTAATATGCAGCAGAGAACAATGTTTGGAGTGCAAAGTGTAATTCAGGAATGTGATAAATGTCACGGAACAGGAAAGATGCCTGAGAAAGAATGCCACAGTTGTCATGGAACAGGCTTAGAAAAAGAAACATACACAAGAAAAGTAAGATTCCCGTCTGGTATTGAAACTGGACAAAGACTTGTTGTGAGGGAAGGTGGAAATGCTGGAGCAAATGGTGGAATCTTTGGGGACTTATATGTGTATATAACAGTTGAAAAACATGATATTTTTGAAAGAATAAGTGAGCATGATATTCATTGTGAAGTGCCTATAAAAATGACAACAGCTGTTTTAGGTGGGGAAGTGGAAGTTCCTACACTTAAAGGCAAGAAAAAAATAGTAATTCCTGAAGGAACTCAAAATGGAAAAATATTCAGATTGAGAAATGAAGGAATTAAGTACAGCCGAAGTGAAAACAGAGGAGATGAAATTGTCGAAATAAAAGTGGAAACACCAGTAAATCTTACTGATAAGCAAAAAGAAATCTTACGTGAATTTGATGGTTCATTAGATAATAAGAAAAATTTCAAAAAGGCACATACTTTTAAGGATAAAATAAAAAGATTTTTTAGTAAATTTGAAAATTGAAAAGTTTGGTGTATTATCAAGTAAGTGTAACAAAAATCACTTTATTGACTTTTAATATAACAAGTGTTATAATGTTGTAAATAAAAAAATGGAGGTTTTCTTATGAAACAGAATGCTTTAATTAACAATATTGTTAAAATTGAAACAAAAGAAAAAGAAATTGTAAAAAATGTTCTTTTAGTATTGGGTGGAGTAGTATTTCTAAGTTTAATGGCTCAAGTTATGATTCCATTACCTTATACTCCAGTACCGATAACACTTGGAACATTTGGAGTTACATTAATGGCATTACTATATGGTAGAAAATTAGGAACTGCTACTATACTTTCCTATGTTGCGGCAGGTAGTTTAGGTGCTCCAATTTTCGCTGGTGCTAAAGCAGGTTCTTTGTTTTCAGCAACAGGAGGATATATCTTAGGATACATTGTTTCTACAATTCTTTTAGGATATTTAGCTGATAAGGGAGTTACAAAATCTTACGTAAAAACAATTCTTTCGTTAATGCTTTCCAGTGCGATTATCTTGACATTAGGTGCATTGCAGTTATCGTTATTTGTAACTGGTAAAAATGCGTTTATGGTTGGTGTGTTGCCTTTCCTTCCAGGAGATGCGTTAAAATCAACTGCTGTAACATTACTTGTTCCAACACTGTGGAAATTTATTCCAAGAAAAGATAATAACAAATAATTAATCTATGAGTTATCTAAAAAGTTAAAAGTAAATAAAGATATTTAAGTATGTAAATTCCCGTTTTTTAGAAAAAAATTTAAACGGGAGTTTTTTTGTAACCAAAGTTACACTATTATTTTGAAAAAATATTATACAATACAGTTGGAGAAAAATTAACTTGAATTGATTTAGAAGAGTTATATATAAATATTTTGTTATAGCAGCTTCTATTTTGTATCTTTCGATTTAAAGCATATTTTTTAATATTTGGATAAAAAGCCTGATATTATTAAATATGCTATTTTTATATTTGAAATTACTTAATACTAAATCCTATTTAAAAAATAGAAATAAAATTTTATAACAATTAATTTGTTAGCTTTATTAAAAAAAATCAAATCTAATTTTTAATGGTTAATAAATTGTATAATAGCATAATTTTGTAAAAAAAACTTTAATTCCATAAATTTTCTGATTTCTACTATGCAAATATGTAATAGTATAAACTGATAAAAACTAAAAAAATTTAAGGTTTGGACAGAATAATTATAACTTCTGATTTGAATTAAAAAAATTATTAAAAGTATCTTGACAATCAAAGTATTTAGTGGTAATATAATATTGTTGTTAGGTAAGCCTAATTTTTGAATTAGGTTAAACTAAAATAGGAAGGAGTTGAGATGAGCAGAAGTATAGAAGATTATTTAAAGGGAATATATACTTTAAAAAAAAAGAAGGAATATTCCAATAAAAAACTTGCAGAATATTTAAATATCTCTCCAGCCTCAGTCAGCGAAATGATAAAAAAGCTGGTAAATGACGATTATTTAACTATTGACAAAAAAACAGTAAAACTTACTGAAAAAGGGAATGGATTTGCACTTGACATTATACGTAAACATAGGGTTTGGGAAGTTTTTTTATTTGAAAAGTTGGGATATGATAAGGAAGAAGTGCATAAAGAAGCGGAAATTCTGGAGCATGTAACAAGTGACAAGTTACTTCAAAAGCTGGAAAAATTCCTGTTTTATCCTAAGGAATGTCCACATGGCAGCCCAATTTTCTATGATGTAAAAAACTTCAATGAGGAAAATATTATAAAATTGTCTGAAGCTGAGGAAGATGACGAAATTGTTATACTAAGTGTAGAGGACAATATTGAATTATATGATTATCTGCGGGATTTGAATATAAATTTAAAGGAAGAATATATTGTGGAAAAAAAGGATCCGTTTGATGGGCCGATATATTTAAAAAGTAAAGCAAATAATGAAAAAGTAGTAGCTTTCAATGCAGCAACTATGATTAAAGTTTATAAAAAAAATGAAGATATGGAGGAAACAGATTATGAGTAAAAATAATGTACTTAAAAAATTGAATTTGGTAATTGCAGTATGTGTGGCAATGATGTTGTTAATATCTTGTGGAAAAGGTGGAGCTGCATCAGGGAAAAAAATAAAAGTTACAACAACAACAACAATGCTTTCTGATCTTGTAAAAACAATAGGTGGAGATAAAGTTGAAGTTACAGGGCTTATGGGTGAAGGAGTAGATCCGCATTTATACAGTGCCAGTGCAGGTGATATTGAAAAACTTGGAAATGCTGACATTATAGTGTATGGTGGATTGCACTTGGAAGGTAAAATGACAGAAATTTTTGAAAAATTAACTTCTCAAAACAAAAATATATTAAATGTTGGGGATAAACTGGATAAAAGTAAAATTCATTTAGTTGAAGAAAATACTCCTGATCCGCATGTATGGTTCAATACAGAATTATGGGAAAAGGAAGCTGAGGCAGTGGAAGCTGAATTAAGTAAATATGATCCTAAAAATAGTGATTATTACAAAGAAAACCTGAAAAAATATAAAGCTGAGCTAAATGAACTTACAACTTATGTAAAAACAAGAATTAATGAAATTCCTGAAAAAAGTAGAGTTCTTGTAACAGCTCACGATGCATTCAACTACTTTGGAGAACAATTTGGATTGGAAGTAAAAGCTATACAAGGTGTTTCTACAGATTCTGAAACTGGTACAAAAAATATAAGTGATCTGGCTAATTTCATAGTTGAAAGAAATATAAAAGCAATATTTGTAGAATCTTCTGTTCCGAAAAAAAGTATAGAAGCATTGCAGGAAGCTGTAAAGGCTAGAGGAAAAGAAGTTAAAATAGGTGGAGAATTGTACTCAGACTCATTGGGGGATGAAGCACATAACACTGAAACTTATATTAAAACAGTTAAGGCAAATGCAGATACAATTGTAAATGCATTAAAATAAAATCGGTAATTATTTTTATTAATTATATATAAAATAATTCAAAAAAACATAGCAGAATAATTTTAATTATCACTCCCCTTTTATTATGTAAAACATAAAAAAATTCCTTAAAGTTGTTTTGCTATGTTATAATTTTTAAATTTAGGAGAGAAGTAAAATGAATCAAAATGTTTCTGATGATGTTATTATAAAAGTTGAAGATTTAACAATAGCATATGAAGATAAACCTGTTTTATGGGATGTTGAGCTGGGTATCAAAAAAGGTATTCTTATGGCGATAGTGGGGCCGAATGGAGCTGGGAAATCTACTTTGATTAAGGCGATGCTTGATTTGATAAATCCTGTCACTGGCGAGGTGAAATTTTATAATGAAAAATACGGTAAAGTAAGGGATAAGATTGCTTATGTACCTCAGAGAGGAAGTGTTGACTGGGATTTTCCGACTACTGTGTTTGATGTTGTGGAAATGGGACGTTATGGAAAAGTTGGATGGTTAAAGAAAGTTAGAAAAATTGATAAGGAAAAAACAAAGGAAGCTATTCACAAAGTGGAAATGGATGAGTTCTCAGATAGACAGATAAGCCAGTTATCTGGTGGGCAGCAGCAGAGGGTGTTTTTGGCACGGGCATTGGTTCAGGATGCTGAGATATACTTTATGGATGAACCTTTTCAAGGTGTTGACAGTAAAACTGAAAAATCTATTGTAAATATTTTAAAAAAATTACGGGATGAGAAAAAAACTGTAATTGTTGTTCATCACGATTTACAAACAGTAAAGGATTATTTTGATTATGTAACATTTATAAATGTTTCTGTTATAGCTTCTGGGCCTGTGGAGGAAATTTTTACTCCTGAAAATATTGAAAAAACATACAAAAGTAAAAAATTAACTCAAAATAATAAAAATCAGTCTGAAATTGAAAAGGAGGATTAAAATGAACATATTAAATCTTCTTATAGCTGATCATACTTTTAGGACAGTTGCACTTGGTTGCTCACTGCTTGGAATGGTTTCTGGAATACTTGGATGCTTTGCAGTTTTGCGAAAGCAAAGTTTATTGGGAGATGCGGTTTCTCACGCTTCACTTCCTGGAGTTTGCCTGGCTTTTTTATTTACGAATGTGAAAAATACAGAAGTTTTGCTGCTAGGTGCGTTAATTACAGGAATTGTATGTATTGGTTTGATTCAATTAATTCAAAATTATACAAAAATAAAATTTGATAGTGCTTTGGCATTGATTTTATCTGTATTTTTTGGATTGGGATTAGTTTTACTTTCTTACTTGAATAAATTGCCGGGTGCGAATAAATCGGGATTAAATAAATTTATTTTTGGGCAGGCGTCAACATTTATTAAAAGAGATGTAAATATTATTCTGATTACCGGGATTGTTCTTCTAATTATAATTATTCTTTTCTGGAAGGAATTTAAAATTGTTTCATTTGACTCTGATTTTGCCAAGACATTGGGATTTCCAAGTAAAAAAATTGAAATATTGATTTCCGTATTGATTGTAACTACTGTAATAATCGGTATTCAGGCGGCAGGAGTAATTTTAATAAGTGCAATGCTTATTTCTCCGGCGGTTGCAGCACGGCAATGGACGGACAAACTTTCAATTATGGTAATTTTGGCAGCATTTTTTGGAGGAATATCAGGTTTGCTTGGAACTTTGATTAGTATAAGTGAAAGCAATTTGCCTACCGGGCCTGTTATCGTTATAATTATAAGCATAATCGTGATTATTAGTATTCTTTTTTCAAATAAAAGAGGGATTGTATTTAAAATTATAAGAAATCAGAAAAGAAAAAAAGAATTTAGGGAAAAGCTTGAAAATAAAAAAGCTGGATTAAATAATTTTAAAATAAATAATTTGGAAAGGGGGAAATAAATTATGGATTTTTCATTTGAAATACAGTTAATTGCAATAATGGTGGCAAGTGCCTGCTCAATTTTGGGAACATTTCTGGTTTTAAAAAGTATGGCGATGGTTTCAGATGCGATAACACATACTATTTTGCTTGGAATTGTAATAGCGTTTTTTGCAGTTCATGATTTGAACTCCCCTTTGCTAATCATTGGTGCGGGAATAGTTGGTGTTTTAACCGTTTACCTTGTGGAACTTCTTAATTCGACAAGGCTTGTCAAGGAAGATTCTGCAATTGGAGTGGTTTTCCCGCTGTTATTCAGTATTGCTGTAATTTTAATTTCAATGTATGCTGGAAATGTACATTTGGACGTTGATTCAGTATTGTTGGGAGAACTGGCATTCGCACCGTTTAATCGGGTACAGATATTTGACTTCAGTGTTGCAAAAGGGCTAGTTACAACTTTTGTAATATTTTTAATAAATGTATCTTTTGTTACTGTTTTTTTCAAGGAGTTAAAAATATCAGTATTTGACAAGGCTCTTGCAATAACACTTGGAATGAAGCCGGTATTAATTCACTATATGCTAATGTCGCTTGTATCAATGACGGCAGTGGCATCGTTTGAGGCAGTTGGTTCAATACTGGTAGTTGCCTTTATGATTGGGCCTCCAATTACAGCGTATTTATTGACAGATAAGTTAAAAGTAATGATTGGATTAAGCATCGTTCTAGGAGCTGTGGCAAGTGTGGCTGGATTTCATTTTGCAAGGCTTTTTGACATTTCAATCGCAGGAAGTATCGCAGTTGCAATCGGTATAATTTTTCTTTTAACATTGATATTCTCTCCAAGAAAAGGGCTAATTTTCACAATAAACCGAAAAAGAACTCAAAAAATGGTATTTTCAGTCAGAATTTTACTAATCCATTTATCAAACCACGTAAATACTAAGCAGGAAAAAGATGAATGTGGAATTGACACCATTGATAATCACTTACGTTGGAATAAAGGATTTTTGAATAAAGTTATTAAAAAAGCTAAAAAGGAAAAGTATATCTATGTAGACAGCAGTGTTTACAAACTTTCTGAAAAAGGAGAAAAATATTTGCAGTTAAATAATAGTTAATAATTAATTATCAGTCTTTGTATAGAGGCTGATTTTTTTTAATTTTTATTTTATTTAAAAATATCATATATTTTTTAAAAAACAATTATAATTTAAAAAATAATTAATAAATTAATTTTATATTATAATATATGGTGTATTTATTGACTTTTTATTTAATAAATGATATAATAAAAAAACTTAATTAAAAAGACTAACTATATAATGTCAAGTTTTTTTTCAAAAAAAAGCAAAAATTTTTTTTGAAGAATTTATGTAAATTTTTGCATAACAAAATAGATAATTTAATAATTTAAATTATTCAAATGATTAATTAATGGTATTTTTAAAAAGTTCGTTTTTAGTTTGTAAATGGTAAATAACTCTGACTAACTTTTTAACAACATGAGATATAGCGACACTAAAATGTTTGCCTTGAGAACGTTTTCTGGCAAGATGTTCCCTGAATACAGGACAGTAGATACTGGTTAGTCTTGCGGCGTTGTATAGAGCATATCTGAGTGCTTTTGAACCACGTTTTTCCATTTTAGCAGAGCT
>NZ_AXVL01000045.1 GCF_000482505.1 Leptotrichia trevisanii DSM 22070 | reverse complement strand
TTGAAAAAGATTTACAAAAATCATTTTAAGGCGTTTAAGGAGAAATAAAATGGCAGAATTAAAAGAAGGTATTTTGAAACTTTTTAAGGAGCATTATGGGATGACAGATGAAGAAGCTCAAGAATATTACAAGGAACAATTTGAAATAGTAAAGAAAACAGCAGTAAAAGAAGAGGTGGAATGGTTAAGGCGAGAATGTATGGATGTACTGGATGAAGTAAACAAAACAGGGAAAGTTCCTGAACTTATATTTTAAAGTAAGAGAAAATAACAGTTGTGAAAAGTCGTTTTTATTAGAAATATGAATTTTTATTGAAAATAATAGATCCAGGGTAAAACCATTTTGTTGAAGTCAACAAAAAGCATATTGCTGATGTCGGCAAAATGGTATCAAGAACGTTTGGATGATGTTGGGAAAACGATAGATTAGGAGAGTGAAAATGAAAAAATTATTATTAGGAATTACAGTAGGAGGGATAAAATATTGGAAATAATAATAAGAATTATAAATGCACTAATCACAGCAACAGCTACTTTAATGCTGGTAAGATACATCTATGGATTAGTTGTTGCATTTAAAAACAAGATAAAAACATTTAAATTCAACATAAGCAACTTGATAATATTTTTGATTGCTATGATTGTAAATCTATCTGTGATTTACGGATTGATTTGGATTATAAAGTTTTTTGCGATTAGAGTATAAAAAACAATGGAGATAATATGAGAATATATTATAAAAAAATGGATGAATGTAAATTTAAAAAACTAAAAAAATTAAGAGAATCAGCAAAAAGAAGATTGGAAAAAATTGAAGAAAAAATAAACAAAGAAGAACATACAAAAGCAACTATGATAGCAATCGAAGCAACGAAAAAATCAGAAATTGCCAGAATTAAAGAGATGTTATACGAATCTGCTAAAAAGAACACGTTTTTGGATATGGAACACGAAGAATATGAGGAGAAATTGAGAAAAGTTCTTCGAGAATATTTAGAGTTTTTAGAAGAAAATTATTTATAAAAGACTTGAAAATATAGAAAAAATAAGGTATAATTAGGAGGTAATGTGAATAACAAGGAACTTACACAAGAAGATGTTAACGAACTTTTAAAAGATAAAGAAGTTTTGTATTTATTAGAGGATTTAGCAGAAGCTAAGCGAATAAATGTAGATATTGACATCAAAATTTTAATAAAAAAAGGTAAAATATTTAAAAAATTTTATACCACAAGAAAATTAATAAATAACAGGGCAAAGTAACCCAAAGATTTGGTGAGCCACTGAATAGATAGATTAGAAATAGTCTATTTGTTTAGTGGCTCTTTTTTTATCTAAAAATCAAAGAAAGGGGGCAAAATGAAAATCGAGAAAATAAATATTAACGAAATAATAGAATATTCAGGAAATGCAAAAGAACATCCTGAATGGCAAATTGAACAGATTAAAAACAGTATTCGAGAATTTGGATTCAATGATCCGATTGCAATTGATGAAAAAGGCATAATAATCGAAGGACACGGAAGATATTTGGCATTAAAAGAACTTGGATATACAGAAGTTGAAGTAATCAGATTAAATCATTTAACAGAGGAGCAGAAAACAGCTTATGCTATTGCTCACAATAAATTAACTATGAATACAGAGTTCGATATTGAAAAATTGCAATATGAATTGAATAAGTTGGAAGTGAATGGATTTGATTTGGATTTGTTAGGTTTCGACGAAGCGGAGTTAGAAGAAATAACGGAAGACGAAATCGAAGAGACGGAAGAAGACAGAACTGAAATTATTGAAGATGATTTAGAGATAGTTGAGTCTAAAAATATTGTAATAAAAACAGGAGATTTAATTGAGTTAGGAAACCACAGATTAATGTGTGGGGACAGCACTAATTTAGAAGATGTAAAAAAATTGATGAATGATAAAAAAGCACATCTAGTCTTCACTGATCCTCCGTACGGTATGAAGAAAGAGAAAGACGGAGTTACAAATGATAATTTAAATTATCATGATTTACTTAATTTTAATAAAAAATGGATTCCTTTATCATTTGGAAATCTAAAAGAAAATGGTAGTTGGTACTGTTGGGGAATAGATGAACCTTTAATGGATATTTACTCCAATATATTGAAGCCAAAAATAGAAAATGATGAAATAACATTCAGAAATTTGATAACCTGGAACAAAGGAAACGGACAGGGACAAAATTCAGAACTTACAAGGATGTATGCCACTGCTGATGAAAAATGCCTATTCGTTATGAATGGTGTACAGGGATTTAATACAAATTCAGAAAATTATTATGAAGGATGGGAACCGATCCGACAATATCTTGCAGAAGAAATAGAAAAATGTGGTGGAAGCAAGGCTTGGAAAAAAGCATTGGATAATCAAATGGGAAAACATTATTTTACAAAAAGCCAGTGGGTATTTCCGACCGAAGAAAATTATAAAAAGTTACAAAAATACGGAAAAGAATATGGAACTTTTCAAAAAGAATATGAAGAACTGAAAAAAGAATACGAGAAAATAAAAAGCAAATTTTATGCTTCAAGAGCTTATTTCAATAATACACACGATAACATGAATAATGTTTGGACGTATGAAAATAGCTCAGTTAAGCAAGCGGAATTTCAAGAAGAAAAAAAAGAGGCTGGAGGACATACGACCCCAAAACCTCAATTTATTTGTTGTAGGGCTATAAAAAGCAGTAGCCGAGAAAACGAAAGAGTATTAGATCTATTCGGAGGTAGTGGAAGCACATTGATAGCTTGTGAACAATTAAACAGAAAAGCGTATTTAATGGAATTCGAGCCAAAATGGGTGCAGACAATAATAGAAAGATATTTAAGATTTACAGGAGAAAAAGAAATAAATATAAATGGAAAAACTGTAAATTGGGAAGAATATAAAAATGGATAAACAAGATTTGCGGGATCTGTTAAGAAAAGAATATGAAAACGGCGTAGGAATCACAGAACTGTGTCGAAAATACAATCAAAGTATTAATACAGTCAAGAGCTGGAGAAAAAGAGATGGCTGGAAAAAAAAGCAGATAAATGCACCCTTAACTAATGCACCCCCTAAAAAGAAAACTGCACCCCGAAAACAAAAGGGTGCAAATGAAAAAGAAATAAAGATACAAATGGATATTTTGAAAGGCAAAAGCAAACAGGAAATAATGTCCGAATATGGCATTTCAGAACGTACTTATAGCAGAAAAACAAGAAATGCAAGAGAGTTGAGAAAAGAGCGTACAGAAAAATATCTTGAAAAAATCGTCGAAGAAGTTTACAAAGGCGAATTATACAGGATACTAAAAGGGACAGAAACCGCAAAAGCAAATTTAGTAGTAAGAGCAACTAAAGAAATAAATTCACAAGAAATGGATACTAAAAAAGTACAAGAATACGAAAAAGCGTACACAACTATTAAAAAAATGGGAAACGATTTAATGCGAACTGGAAAAATGCTGACTGCTTATGAGGTGCTGGAGATTGATAGACAGCTTGCTGAAGAGGAAATATCAAGAGAGAAATTAGAAATTGAAAAAGCTAAGACTAACACAGATAAGATTGATAACAAAATAGAAATCGAGCTGATAGACGTATGAGAATAAAGACTAAAATAAATAGACATTTCAAAGATTTAATAAAAGATAATGAAAATCATATATATTTTATGCTTGGTGGATATGGAAGTGGAAAATCTTATGTTGCAGCCTTTAAATTGATAATAAAATCAGCAACAGAAAAAAGAAAAATCTTAGTAGTAAGACAAGTAAAAGAAAATTTGAGAGGGAGTTGTTTTGCTGATTTGACAAGTGCCATTGAAACGTTAGGATTGGAACAATATTTTTATATAACTACAAGTCCGCTTAGTATTAAATGTATTGCTACTGGAAGCGAGTTTATTTTTAGAGGATTAGACGATGTAAGAAAAATTAAATCAATTAAAGACATCGACACTATTTGGATTGAAGAATGCGATGAAATTGATTTTAAATCATTCAAAGAGTTGAAAAGTAGATTAAGAAGTATTAAAAATCGCAACATTATGATTTTAACCACAAATCCAAACGAATATGGTGTATGGACTTATAAATATTTGGTTGGACTATTAAATAAATTTAATATGCAAGAAAATGATATTTATGAGAAAAGGATAATAAAGTTAAAAGATGTAACACAATTAAAAAACGGAAGTATATTTACAGAAAATATATATTTACATCATTCAGTATACACAGATAATAAATTTTTACCTGACAACTTTATAGCAGACTTAGAAACTGAAACAGATAACTATTTAAGGGCGATAAAAACACTAGGAAGATTTGGAAGTGCAGGAGATACGTTATTTAGAAATTTACATCATATGGAACAATCAAGGATAGAAAAATTGATTGAAGGCAAGTGGAATAGATTTGCTGGATTCGATTTTGGTTTTAGCAACTCGTACAACGCAATAGTAAGAGTTGTGATAGACGAGGAATTGAATGATTTGTATATCTACGAGGAATTTTACGATAATCATTTAACCGATGCGGAAATGTTAGAAACTGAAATGATACAGAAATTGATAAATGACGGAGAAGTTGTTTGTGCAGATAGTGCAGAGCCGAAAGCAATCGCTTATTATAACATGAACAATGTAATGATTAACCCTGTCAAAAAGACGAGCGATATAAGCAAGGCGGGAGTTAAAAAGATACAATCGTTTAGAAATATATTTATTGATAAGAATGTATGTCCGAATACATACAGGGAACTAACGGAAATGAAGTGGTATTTTAATAAAGATGGATTAATAGCAAAGAACCCTAAAACTCAAAAGCCGTTCAATATTGACCCGCATTCATTTGACGCTATCAAATATGCACTAAGTGATTACACGCCATATATATTAAATAAACATTATTACAAAGAGGAGGTGGATAATGAGACTTAATATTTTTTCAAAAGGATTTTGGAGTACCAGGTCACCAGTTACGTTATCAGAATTTATAAATAATTATTCTCTTGGAGACGAAGATCCTGAAAAGTTTTTGACCCAGCTATACAAGAATCCGTTTACATCTAGTGCAATAACAAGAATAAATGAAGCAATCAACAATTTGAAATGGGGAACTTATAAAAAAGGATATAGCGACAACGTGAAAGATGTAAAAAGCAGCTATGTGCTAAATACATTGCAAAATCCTAATTCCTTGCTTAATACAGACCAATTTATAAATTATTTTGCTTTGTATTATATTTTGTTTGGAGAACTGCTTGTAATGAGAGTTGATTTATTTACAAAAGCTGAATTGATTTTATTTAAAAAAGGCTCTTATCACATTGAATACGATAACGAAAATGTGTTGAACGGAATTAAATCAATAAGAATTAACAACAAGGAATACAAGGGCGAAGATTTAAAAATGTTTCACTATATAAAAGGTGTGAATGTTTATGATAATATCGCTGGAGCAGGATACGGAATAAGCAAGGTGCAATCATTAACGGCTTTGCACAATTACTGGTGTTACATAATGCAGTGGAACAACAGCATATTAAAGAACGGTGGCAAGAGGAATCTTATTATTGTTGTCAAGAAATTCTTAAATGCTTTTAAGAAAAAAGAAATCAAGAATGAAATAGAACAAAATAGTGGTTCTAGGAATGTAGGGAAAGCACTTATCTTGGATGGGGAAGGTGCTGAAATAAAAGAGGCAGACTTTTCTCCACAGGACTTTGATTTTTTGAATGCTATGGACGAGATACGGAATACTACTGCGGCAGTAATGAATGTGCCAAGTATCTTAATTGGGGACAGAACAAACAGTAAATTCAGTAATTACAAGGAAGCAAAAAAAGATTTGTACACTGAGAATATATTGCCACTAGTTGAGCAGATAGCTGAATATCTTAACAATATTATGAAAGATAAACTAGAAAGCAATGAATACATTGATTTTGATACAAGTACGATTGGAGTGCTCAAAGAAGACAGAAAAGAGAAAATGGCAATGCTTAATAATCTTAGTTATTTAACGATAAATGAGAAGAGGGCAGAGCTTGAATATCCACCTGTTGAGAATGGAGACGATATTTTGATAAGTACATCAATGACACCACTCAAAGAAATATACGAAGATGTAAAACCAGTTGAGGAGGATAGGGATGGCGAAGAAGAAGCAGAAAACGAAGAAAGTTAAGCTAACTAACTCGCAAAAAAAGATACTTGCAAAAAGGCAGTTGAAAATGCGGAACAGATTGATATTGAAGCAATTTAATAGATTAAGATTAGTTTTCAAACAATTACGTGGAGAAATTGATGTAAATGAGCAGATGTTTTTAAGCGAGTTCGCTTGGGAAACATTTAGCAGTCAATTATTCAATGAATTAAAAAAAGGAATACTTGAAACAGTAAGTGAAACATCTAATTTTTTAATCACACATCGTGGCATTGATGAAAAATTAATTCCAGCTGTAAAAAATAAAACTTTGAAAATGTTTGGGAAAAAAGTAATTGCTGAAAAAGTAACTAATATAAAAGATACAACAAAAAAAATATTAAACAAAGTTATCGTTTCAGGACAGGAAAAAGGGCTTAATATTCGTGATATTGCTAAGAATATAACAGAAAAAGTAAAAAATATGGAAGAAAAAAGAGCAATGGTTATTGCAAGAACTGAAACAGCCGCTACTGCAACAATGACTTATTTGGAAGGGCTTATAAAAGCAGGACTGCCAAAAACGTGGTGGCACGTTGGAGGCGGAAAAACAGACAGACAGACACATTTAGATCTTGACAAAGTGACAGTTGAGGACGCCAGTAAGCCGTTTTCTAATGGAATGATGTGCCCTCATGATTTAAATGCAGATGTAAGTGAATTGATACGTTGTCATTGCGAATTAGTGTAAAGGAGGAGGTAATATGGATAAATTTCAAAAAAGTGTCGAAATGATTTTAAAAAAGGACACAGAGGAAAAAGGAATAATTGAAGGGCAATTGGTAACACATAGTGTTATTGACAGCTATGGCGATTATTTCGATAAAACAGCACTTGATAAAGTGGATAAGGATAAGACTTATTTCTTGTTGCATATGCACGATTGGAGTAAGGAAATCGGAACTTTGAAAGTTTATCAAGATGAAACTGGAAATCTTAAATTCTCGGCTAAACTTGATTTGTCAACAGATGAAAATGGTAATGCAATAAATCAGGACGCTCAAAAAGTTTATTCAATGATGAAAAACGGAGCAAATTATGAAATGTCAGTTGGCGGATTTTTGAAGCAAAGAGAATTTGGGAGAGTCCAAACTGACAAAGGAGAAGTTGACGCTAGGATAATTAAAGAAATTGAAGTTGTGGAAGGCAGCGTTGTATTAAAAGGAGCAGTACCAGACGCAACGGTGGAAACAGTAAAAGGCAAAAATATAAATAAAAATGAAGGAGATGATAATATGCCAAAAAATATTGAAGATTTGGAAAAAGGGATGAACCAAAACACAGAGGACATTAAAAAAGCAAATGAAGATTTAACTGGAGCTTTGAAAAAAAATAAAGAGTTGGAAGAAAAAATTGACAAGGCAAATGAAGAACTTGAAAAAATGGGAAAAACATTAGACGAAGTTATGAAAAAAGGTGTCGCAAATCCTGAAACAGAAGAGAAAAAAGAAACTGAAGCATTGCAAAAATTTCTAAGAACTGGAGAAGCTGGAAATTTAAGGGTTGCCAAAGCAATATCTAGTACACAAGTTGCCGTATTAATTCCGAGTGCCTTAGAAAGAGAAATTTTAAAAGAAATAAAAGAAAATTCTCCATTTTTGTTTAATGCAAGAATTTATACAGGTAAGGAATCCTACAGAAGAGTACCAATTAGAAATGAAATAACTGCTAAAAACCAAGCTGTAAAAGAAGGTATCGGAAATACTCAAAGTGGAGAAATAAGTTACACATATATTGATATAAAAGCTGGGAAAAGACAAGTTCCATATCCATTGACAGATGAAGCTAGGGAAGATGCGTTTGCTGATTTAGTTGGCGAAATTAAAGAAGCGGTTGCAGAAGATTTTGGAATAACGTTAAGTGATTTAACAATAAACGGAACATATAATGAAACAGCAGACCAGTTTATTGAAGGGTTTATGACAAATGCTGATGTAAAAGCCAATGCAGTAACATCTGTTACAGCTGGAAAAGTAACTTGGGAAGATATGGTAAAACTTGAAACAGGAATGAAAAAACAATATAGAAAAAATGCCAAATATTATGTTTCCACAAAAATGTATGAGGAAATGAAGTTGTGGAAAGATACAACGGATAGACAATTGTGGAGTACAATCCATAACGGTGCAACAATGATATTTAATGGTTATGAAGTAGTTGTTGATGAATTTTTAGATGATATAGCAACTGGAAAATTCCCTGCAATATTCTGTGATTTCAAAAAAGGTTATGGATATTACATAAAAAATGATTTTGAACAAGAAACAAACAGAAAAGTAAATGAAGGGATTACAGAAATTTATACAAGAATAAGAATCGGAGGAAAAGTATTAAGACCAAATGCTTTTAAACCGTTAAAAGTAAAATAGAGGTGGTTTGAATGCTGATAACAGTAAATGACTACGAAAAAATAACAGGTACAACCTTAGCCGATGACGAAAAAGCTAGGGTTGAAACCTTGCTTAGTGTTGCAATTAGTCAGATTGAAAATATGGCTGGATATAAATTAGAAGTTGAAACGCTCACAGAGGATTATGATTATAATAAGCGGATTTACTTAAATAAACGTCCAGTTGTTGAAATTGTAGGCATTAATTCCAACGATGAATATAAAAGTCGTGGGAATTATATTGAGTTTGTTAATTTTAGTAATTGTGCTTGCAATACAAAAGAAAAAGAAATTGAAGTAACTTATAAGGCTGGATACGATGAACTGCCTGATTGGTTAAAATATGAAATATGTATGCTCGTAAACGATTTTATAAACAGTATGGATGAAGAGGCTAGCAAGTATAAAACTTATAAGATTGATGATATTTCTTATTCATTTGTGGATTTCATAAGTAACAAAAGAGAAAAAATCGAAAGTATTGCGAGGCGAATATATGGCTGAAATTGTATATGAATTAGAGGGATTAGAGAAGCTGGATAAAGAGCTGAAGTATTTGCAAACCCACGCTGTTAAAGTAGGTATTTTAGGCGATGATGGCGACAAAGAAAGTGATGAGTCAGAAGGAACAACAGTTTTGGAATATGCTTTGTATAATGAATACGGAACAAAAAGAGGTATACCTGCAAGACCATTTTTCAGAACATCAGTTGCAACTGACGAAGCTCAAAAAGAAATTAAAGATTATATGAAATCACAACTAGAATTAATAATTGCTGGAGAACTAACAGGAGAAGAGGCTTATAATAATTTAGGGAATTTTGTGGTTAAAAAAATAAAAGATACGATTGATAAAGGTGGTTTTACAGCATTAGATCCTAAAACTATAAAATTAAGGGAAAAAAGAGGGAATAATTCGACAAAACCGCTTATAGATACTCATTCACTTTATGAATCAATCACTTATCAGATTGTAGGTGTATAAAATGGGACATAAAACATTTATTCCAAAAAGATTTTTTAGTAAATGCAAAGTATCAAAAAAAACTAGCGAATGGATTAATTCAGAATTAGTTGAAATTGATGAAAGTGTAGAATTTGAAGGATCAGTATTCAATCTTAACAGGCAGGATATAAAAATGCTTGTTGAACAAGGAATACAGATTACTTTGGACAGTAAAAAAATATACTGCTATATAGATATAGACTTGAAAAATAAAATTGAATTCGAGGGAAATAACTATATTGTAACAACAGCAAAAAACTATATGAAACACGATGAACTTAGAATTTATTATATTGAAAGGGTGCAAGAATGAAAAACGAAGTATTGAGAAAATTGTTAGCCAGTTTTGTAGATTTCCAAGTTATTCGTGATAACTATGTAGCTAAAAAGCCAACAGAATGCGCTGTTATGCATACAATAAGTCTTAATAAGTCGGCATACAGTGCATATAGAACTGTTGAAATAACAGATACGCAAATCAAGGAAAAGGCTTTGAGATTAGTTATTGCTTATTTGCAATTTGATTTTTATGCACCAACACAGTCAAGAGCAGAAGAAATGGCTAGCGAATTACTTGAGGTTATAGTATTTAAGAAAAGACACGACTTGATTAGGAACGGATTTGGATTAAGTGATGATGATATAGAAATAAAAGATTTAACTTTCCTTGAAGGAAGTCAGTATATTTATAGATTTAGTTTTGATGTAGAAATGAACTGGCGAGAATCAAGCGAAAGAACTAGAGAATTAATAAAAGATGTAGAAGTAAGAACGGAGGTAAATAATGGCTAGAAGAAAAATAAAAGTAGTAGTAAATAGACCTAAAAAGCCTTTAATGATGGGAGATTTTAGTAAAATTTTATTTATTACTAAAGAAGCAGACAAGGACTATAAAAGATATACGACTTTAAAAGAAGTGGAAACAGATTTTGGAAATACTTCTTTGATGTATAAAGGGATAAATACATTCCTTTCACAAGAGGATTTTGACGGCAATAGATTGCAGCCTGAACAGTGGTACTGTGTAGGAAAAACAACACCAAACGAAGTGTTTTTAAATAGTTTACCAGAAGGCGAATTTTATGGAGTTGTAGTAACTTTCTATGATAAGGCATTTATTGTTTTGTTATCTAAGTATCTAACAAGAACAGGAAAATTTGGAGTAGTTCTTAATACAGACGGAGAAAAAACGCCACTCAATATTAGAGAAAGCAAAAGAATTTACTACATGTACGGAACTGATGGAAAAGATAATCTTGATGTATTCGGTTTGCCAGCGTGGACATTTGTTCAAGGGATAAATGGGAGATGGGCAGATAGAAGAATATTAGGAGTAGACCCAAGTTGCAACGATACAACAAAATCATCAAAACTTGATGAAATGTTTATCAATTATACAGAGAGCGTAGTTGGATTCAATGCAGTAACAAGTGGTTCGTGGTGTGCCGACGGAATAACTCACGCAGACCAAACCATTAAAATAGATGCTATAACTCATGCTGTGGATACTAATTTACACAGATTATTAATAATGCGTAAAAATACAACAATGGACTCCGATGGACTTCCGAGTATTGAAGACACATTGATAAGAACAATGACAGAGTTAGGAAAACAAGGAGCATTTGCAAAGAGTAATAATGGAGAGTATTTATTTAAAGTTACTGTTCCAAACATAGAAGATACATCAGCAACTACAGGCTTAACTGTAGATGACTATATTAACAGAGTTCTAAGAAATGTAAAGATTGATTTTACGTTATCAACAGAAATTGAAGAAATAGACGTTGAATTAGTATGGCATGATGAACCAATAACAAAATAGGAGGTAGAAAATGGGAAATAATTTTTTAGAAAAGTCGATTGATTTAAGTAAAGTAGACTTGATTATTACATTTCCAGGAATAGGAACATATATGATTAAAGAAGCCAAAGAAATAATAAATAATGCAACAGAAGACTCTCATACAATGGGAGACTCTGATATAAAAGGGAACGTTCCGACAATTCAAACGAGAGTTACTAAAAGAGAAATAAAAGTTACAACGATAAAAGGAAGTGACGATGATATCTTTTTAACTAAGTGCAACAAAAATCCTGACAGTAAACTCGGAACATGTACATACATCGACAACACAGGAATGAATAAAATTGTCGGAGAGGGACGGGGACTATCCGTTCAAAAAGGCGGAGAAAGAAAAAACAATACAAAAGATGTTGACATCGAATACACAATTCAATGTGCGAAATATGATGAAAAAGTTTAGGAGGATATGAAAAATGGCGAACAAAACAAATGAAAAATCGGGAGAAAGAGAAACAGAACAAGAAAACAATGTTTTTATTGATAATTTGGGAAGATTAAACATTAAAGGGCAAGAGATATATGTGGATTCGGAAGGAACTTTGAAAGAATTTGATTTTAGATTAACTAAGCCGCAAAATTACCAAATTTACACAAATGCCTTATCAAAATTTTTAACAGATAAGGATGTACCAACATTTGCAGCAACAGTATTACCAAAAATGGTAGAGAAGCCAAATGAAGCAAGAAAAATTAATTTTTTTGAATACGATGAGGAGGCTTTGTTTGAATTAGTTGCAGCTATTATGGATTATATGGGGAAGTCCAAAGAGAACAAGAAAAGGAAATTGAATATGACCTTGAAATAGCCAGTGAGCAATATGAAAACCCAATGATTAAAATGAAATGGGAATTTATTGTAAAAAGGAAAATAAAAGACCCTAACATTGTCTTAGATATGGATAATGTTAGGTTTTTCCAATGGTGTAGGGCAATAATGGATTTTGAGGAAGAGGAGAAATAAAATGGCTGGTGGAAATAAGTTAGAAATATTAATGAATTTCAAATCAAATGATAGTCCTTTGAACAAATTAAAAGCAAAAATGCAATCTTTATTACCAGCCGCAACTAAAGTTGAAGAAAAAGTGTCTAAAATTGGAAATAAAGTTGGTGGTTCTGGGTTGGAAAAATTAAAAGCAAAAATGGCTAGCCTTATTCCTAGTGCTACACAATTGCAAAATAAAATTAATGGCTTAGCGAACAAAATTAAAAATTTTAGATTTGAAAATATCACAAACAGTCTAATCAATGGAGTTGAAAGAATTCCGTTGGTTGGTAAAAAGGTAGCTCAAGGATTGGATGCAATTCGTGATAAATTTAATAGTTTGAGAGGTGTTGGAAGTTCGTTGGGCAATCTTTTTCCAAAGTTAGGAGAAAAAGTAAAAGGAGCATTTAAACCTGAAAATTTAAAAAAATTTGCTTCAGCATTAAAAGATATTGGAAGCAAAATCAAAGGGATAATTGGCAAACTAGGTGGATTGTTAGGTAAATTAGGAGCAATTGGTGGTGTAGTTGGTGGGCTTAGTTTTGCAGGGATAGCCAAAGCGTCTGACGAAAATTCACTTAGAAACTCAAGACTTGGAATGGTAACAAATGATGTTGCTGGATTGAAACAAAAAACTTTTGTAGCTTCTCAGAGCAGTGGAGCGGATTATGGCGCTCAACTGGATTCGATTGCTAAGTTAAAAATGCTGACAAAAGGATTATTCAATGATAATGAAGCAGTTAAATTTACAAGTACGTTGGATAAAGCATTTAAAGTATCAGGAACTGGAGCAGAAGAGGCAAAATCAGCAATGTATCAGTTAAATCAGGCAATGACTTCAGGAAAATTACAAGGGGATGAATTTAGATCAGTTATGGAAAATGCACCGATATTGACTCAAAAGATAGCGGAAAGCATGGGAGTATCTATGGCACAGCTTAAAAAATTAGGTTCAGAAGGGAAAATAACATCTGATGTAATTAAAAAAGCCGTTTTAGGAAGCGCCGATGATATAGAAGCAAAATATAATCAAATGCCATTAACTTTTGGTAAAGTCTGGCAAAATGCACAAAGTGCAGGGCAACAGGCTATGGATGGATTACTGACAAAAGTAAATCAGCTGTTGAATACTCCTATGGGGCAGAAAATGGCTCAAGATTTACAAGGGGCATTTACTGGATTTGCTGGAATGGCTAACGGAGCATTAGATGGAATATTAAGTATTTTTGGTAAATTAAATTTTGCTCCATTGTTAGAACCTTTAAAAGGCATAGGACAAACTATATCTCAAGCGTTTAGTGGAATTGGTGGAGAAGGACTTACAAATGGAATTGCAGGAGCATTAAACGGCATTATTTCTCTTGCCGGAAAAGTTGCAGGAGTAGTTGGGCAAATGATAAGTGGTATTAATTTTGGACAGATAAGTCAAATATTTGGAGACATCATGAATGCTTTCAACTCATTTTGGAGTTCGCTTGATTTAGGAAGTATTGGGAATATGCTTAGTATGGCTTTTAGTGGATTTATGCAAATTGTAACTATGCTAACGCCAGCACTCGCTCCAATCTTGCAAACGCTTGCCGTAATCGTTAATTTGGCAATCCAAATTGGAACAGCTTTAATGCCTATTATCAGTATTGTGTTACAAATAGGAGCTGTATTAATTTCTGCAATAGTTCCAATTGTTCAAATAGTGATTGGAGTGTTTGCTGGACTTGCTGGAGTTGTAATTGGGGTGTTTTCAGCAATAATTGGAGTAGTTGCAAGTGTTATGGGAGCAATATTGGCTGTTGTTTCAGGAGTGATAAATTCAATTGGTGCAATTGTTAATAAGGTTGCGGTATTTTTTACTCAAGGATTTAATAAGGCAAAAAGCGTTGCTCAGGGAGTAATTAATGCAATTAAAGGATTTTTTGACGGATTGGCTGGAAAAGTAAGTGAAATTGCTGGAAAAATTGCTGGAATGTTTAAAGTGAAACCACCTTCTTGGCTTGGATTCCTTGGTGGCGGAAAAGGACGTTATATTGGGGATAAATCGTGGGAAGGTGGACCAGTTACAGTTGCTGAAAAAGGTGCAGAAATGATTAGATTGCCTAGCGGACAACAGTTCTTGGCTAACGAGGAAATGACTATGAACTTGCCACAAGGTACAAGAATATCCACAGCTGAGGCAACTAGAAGAATGATGAGAGACCAATTTGGAAATTCTTCTAAAAAATCAATTGACAGCAAAAAATCAAGTTCTGGCTCAAGCAAAACCAGTGGTGGAAATAATCAATACACATTTGCACCAACTGTGGTTATTGAAAATACAGGTGGAGATACTAAAGATTTAAAAAGAACAATTAAAGAAATCTTGAGAGAGTTCTTTGAGGAAAAATTTATAGCAATGGGAGGTTAGGCAATGGATTTTAGCAGTTTGAATGCCAGTAAGGAAAAATTAAAAGGCAATTTTTTTGGAAAAACGGCTTATGAGGGAGCAAAAAATAAAGGTTACAGTATGGGCTTGAATAGTTTTTTGGGAACTGCTGGAGCAACTGCTTATGGCATTGCTCTCGCCTATCCCAATGAAGTTAATAAATTTTTTCAAGATAGATATGGCTATACACTTTTTGAAGAGGCTGAAAGATGTAAAATTAATGATATTCCACTTGAATGGGTACAAATTAAAAGCGATGAGAGAGGGAGTAGTGTCAAAACGCACTCACTCGAAGATAGGGATAGCACATTAATAAGTAGCAACGTTTCACACAGCAATAGAAAATACAGCATTTCAGTAATTTTAACTGATTTGGTAACAAAAAACGCTGAAAGTGTTTATGAACAGATAGTGGAACTATGGCAAAAGAAAACACTTTGTACAATTTCAACTGTTGAAACGATAGAAGACATGATTATCACTAAAGTTTCAAGAAGTTATAAAACACAGACAGCATTGGAATTTGAAATTGATTTTGAAGTGCTGGAATTTGCTTATTTAATGAGAAAAGGCGATATTTTAAGTTCAGAATCAACCACATTGAAAGAGGAACAAAAAACAGGTGTAGCAGGAACCAAAACAAGCAATATTGAGTATAAGGGGTTTTTGAAATGAGAATAGAAATAGATAAAAATAAAATCCCTTACGTATTTACATTTAAAAGCGGCAGCGAAATTTATTTGCTTAGAATAAAGCATTTCAAGACAAATAATCGTATTTATCTGGATATTATGAATGAAGACGGGGAAATGCTACTTAAGAATGAAAAACTTGTGTATGGGCGTCCAGTTGGCTGGTTTATGGCAAAAGATGAAAATGGAAATATCAATAATGATTTTCTGAATTGCTATATTGTGCCACTTAGTTTTGATAAAAAGGAAGTTCCAATCACTTTTGAAAATTTTTGTGAAACTGTATTTTTAGAATATTTTGATATGGAAGATGATGAGGAAGAAAACGATGCTGAATAAATTATTTTTAGAAAGAACTGAGTTGAAGATTGAAACAGATGACGGCGATTTAAACTTTGTTTTTCCAAAAGATTATAATTTGACAGATCCAGCGATAATAAATGGAGTTGAAATTAAATGGAGTTATAAGTCTGTGGATGAAGAACCAAATGAGTTTGATATCGAAATAAAAGGCTTGACAAATACAACGATTGCAAAAATTAAATTAAAGGACGATATAAGGCTCGTTGCTGGATATGGTACGGACATAGGAGAAGTTGCGAGTGGTATTATTACTAGAAAAGAAGTAGAAAAAGGAACTTTGAAATTAAAATGTCGTGAAGTTCCAGCAGACTTCAAAAAATTAGTGAGTGCTGCTTATGCCCCAAATACAACAGCAAGCACAATAATTAATGACTTGGCTAGCAAATGCGGATTTACTGTGAAACAATGCGAACTTAAAAATGATAAAGTTTACAGCATTGGCGAAAGCATACTGGGAAGTGGATTGTACGAAATAGGGCAAATCGTGAAAGACTGTGATAGCCAGATGACTACAAAAAATGACTTTATTTATATTTATCACAACGAAATCAACACAGAAAAAGTTATCAAATTGAGTTATCAAAGCGGACTTCTAGAAGAGCCAAAACCTCAAAATGTTGAAGAAATAAGCTATAAAGTGGAAAAGAAAAAAGAAAGTAAATCAAATAAAAAAGGAAGCAAAAAATCTTCATCAAAAGGGGGTAAAAAAGTTGGAAAAACAAAAGGGAAAAACAAAGCAAACAAAAAATAATGCTCCAAAATCAGATAAAGGGAATAAAAACGAGAAAAGTAGCAAACAATCTAAAAAGTCCGAGAAAAAAGAAGAGATAAAATATGATTATGAAGTAAAATGCCTGTTAATCTATTATCTTAAAAAAGGCGATTTGATTGAACTGATAAGCAATGAAATATCCACTATATGTCAAATTGTAGAAATTGCTGATATAAGTGATTTCAAAATGACTTTGAAAGTTAGGGTTGTTAATAATGAATCTGATGTTAAGAAAAATAATGCCGAAATCAAGAAAATTGAAAAAGAAGAAAATAAAAAAGGAAAAGTTGCTCAAGTAAAAAGAAATAAAGGAAGAGGAAGAAGAAGATGATAGAAGAATATATGAAATCAATGTTGGGTAAAATCGACACTTCTTTAATAGCAGAGATAACAAAAATACATCCTAATGGATTTGTGGATGTAGAGCCGTTGGCAGAGTTCAGAGAAGTTAAATTGCCTCCGATATTACATGTCCCGATGTGCCAGTTAGGAAATAGAAATATCAATATAAAAATCAATTTTAAAACAGGGGATAAAGTTCTTGTTTTAATTTGTAGCAGAGATATAAGTGGTTATATCACAAAAGAAGTAAGCACAGTAAATACAAACAAAAGGCATAATTTAACAAATGCTATCGCTTTGCCAATTTTAATTCCTACTGATCTAACAGCTATTGACATTCCTGAAAGCATTGAAATTAACGGGGATGTGATTTTAAATGGAAATTTAACAGTTAGTGGAGATGTAAATATTTCAGGGACTTTAACGGTCGGAGATATTAAGGCAAAAAGCCTTGATACAGAAAGTGGAGTTAGTAAGGGCAGAGTTCCTTATAATCATCCGTAGGAGTGTGATTTATGGACGTAAAATTAAATAATGCAACTGGAGAATTATATGTTGAAAAGGGAGATATACAATTTTTTGGAGCAAAAGAAAAATATTTTGAAGTTATACAGCAAATTGTTTTAATGCTGCATATTCGTGAGGGAGAACTTGAATACGACATAAAATATGGACTAAATTTTGAGAAATTATTTGGTACACACGGAAATGAAAATGAAGTGTTAGAGCATATAAGAGATAAGATATACAACAATTTTAAGGATTATTTAAGTAGATGTTATGTTGAAGTTTACGAATACGAAAACAGACATCTTAAAGTAAATATTGGACTTATTTTTAACGATAACAAGTCGGCATTGATGAAAGGAGTTGGGATTGGTTGGCGAGAATAACAGTAAATACAGTACAGGATAATATGAATATCTTGAACAACGAATTAAAAACGTTGCTAAAAGACGACTTCTCTAATGACAAACGGAGTGCTTGGTATATGCTTATGTATCCTGTAGCAAGGCTTTTGAGAGAAAAAATGGAAAGACAGCAGATACAAGCAGAAAAGATGAATTTACTTAACTGCGAGGGCATAGAAATAGACGAACATTTGGCAAATAGTCCATTTTTCTTTAAGAGAAAGCAAGAAAGCCATGCTACTGTTAAAATTGAACTAATAGGAGGATTGAACGTTGCACTTGAAGCAGGAGATGTGATTGTTGAAGCAAATGACGGAATCAGATACACGCTTTCGGAAAATAGAATTTTAAATAATAAAACTACTTTTGAATTTACTTGTGATACAGCAGGAGAGCAAGGGAATAAAGAGGTTGGAAGCATTATTAAATTAGTTAAAGTTATAAATGGTGTTTATGATTTCAAACAAAATGAGATCGCAGCAGGTGGACAGGAACAGGAAAGTGACAACGATTATATAGAGCGTTGGTTTTTAAGTCGTAATGAAAGCGAATGGAATTTGGACGGAATTAGAGCAGAAGTGTTAAAACAGGAAGGTGTTAAATCTGTTTATGTTGATGAAAACAAAACGATGCAAGTTGACAGCAAAGGATTAGAGCCAAAATCAATTGTTCTGATAGTAGACGGCGGACGTAATGAAGATGTCGCAAATGCTATATGGAGAAAAAAGGATCAGGCTATTCAAATGAACGGAGATACTGTTGTAACTGTCAGGGATAATCAGGGAATAGACAGGGAAGTGAGATTTTATAGACCGAAAAAGAAAAAAGTGGAAGTAAAAATTGAATTTCAGAAAGCAGATGGTGTAAATATTCTTGAGGAAAATTTGAAAGAAATCGTGAAAGAATATTTAGAATCTGTAAAAGTAGGAGAATATATAACATCTTATAAGTGTGAGAGCGAATTTATAAGAACGGTGTATTCGGCTGATAAATTATTGAATATAGATATTACTTTTAAATTCAAAGAAACTCCTGGAATAACTTTTGAAAAAGTATTAAAGCTAGGATTTAATGAGGTGACTGAATATGCAGAGTAATTTTGATTATTTGATGTCAAAGTGTCCGTGGTGGCTAAAAAAAAACCAAAATGTAAAATCTCTTTATATGGCAATATCCAAATTATTTGATGAAGTCGATAAAATTTATAATTTGTTGGAAAAACAACATTTAATAGACTACGCAAATGGAGAATTTCTTGATGATTTGGGAGAAAAATTTGACGTTTCTAGGAATGAGCAAGCTGACGACAGGTATAGGAACAGAATCAAACTGGCTATGAGAAAATACAAGTTAATTCCAAACTTGGAAACAATAAGCAATATTGGAGAAATGTTTACGGGATTAACCCCAGCAATTGAATTAAACAAAAACAATGAGCCAGCACAATATGATATCAAATTTATAAGCAACAAAGATTATGATTATTCTTTAATTGATGAATTAGATTTGAATAATATTGTAGGCGGAGGAGTAAAGGTAAATACACATAAATGCTTGGATAATTATGTAGTCGGAATGAGATTTGGAAGCAAAACTTTAGGACAAAGTGTAATTAAAAATGAAGTCAAAAGAAATCCAGTTTGCAATTTTGCATATTCAAGATTTGGACGGTTTGGACGAAATAATTTAGGACAATTTGATATAGGAGAGGAAAATATAATCAATTTAAAATAGGAGGTAATAATGGCTAAATTGACAAAATTCAAGGCACAACAGGTTGAGTTTCCGACTCATTATAAAGTGGAAGATACAAATAGAGGAGATACTAAGATTAAAAACATAATTCCAGCTTTTGGAACTATAAGAGAAAACGGAACTCCTGAAACTGAAGAAATATATAACGGATTGCAGCTTGGAAGTGTACATACTTTACAAGCGAACAAAACAACAAACTTAAATATAGATTATTATGTTTGTAATTTGGATGGTTTAACAGAATTTGGATTAAATAATGATTTAAAATTAAGAGTCAATGTCGATAGCGAAAACACAAACACAACAACAAAATTAAGACTTAATAATGTTGATTATACATTGTTAAAAGAACACAACGGAACTTTAAAACAAATAGAAGCAGGAGATTTTAAACCAAACAAAAGTTACGAATTAGTATTTAATGGAAGTCAATTTGTTGTGATAAATATTATGGAATACGGCACAACAGCAGACACAGCCCTCGAAGGCAACCGCCTCGCTGAAATAATCGGAATAGAATTTGGCGGAAACATACAGGACACAGGTAACAAAGTTAAAGGCAAATTTTACTTTGATAGTGTAACTAAGTTCTATTATGAATGTATAGAGAATACAAATTTGACATATAACGATGCTACAAAATTTAGAGCAATTTCTAATAAGCCAATTTCAGACAAATTGGAAAATTTGTTCAGTTCTGAAAATACTTATTTCAAAATAGGAACGATGATAATTCAATGCGGAAGAAATGAAATCCCGAATGGATCTGGAGAAGAGGGGACAAGATTCAGATTTCCGAAACCTTTCAAAAACTCCTGCCTTGCAATTACAGCTAATGATGTAGGAGGGGGAGCGAGGTCAGTTGCTGTAAGCCCTGCCTCAACCTCGGAGTTCAAGGCTTGGGCGAGGTTCGGGAAAGATTTTTCAGGAAGCATTTTCTACTGGATTGCGATAGGATTTTAAGCACAAATTAAAGTTGGCCCAAAATAAAATTGACTCAAAGTCCCTAAAAATGGGTATTAAATTTTTTAAAATTTAATAACAATTCGTACTAATTCCCAAATTAGTACAGAAAAAAATCATAAAAATAAAGAATAAGGAGTGATAAAAAATGACAACAGTAATATTTATTTACTTGATAGCAACGATGGAAAATATCGCACAGCCGATGACGACAGGAATAGAAAATTTTAAGGAAAATCCGACGTTATTTTATCCTGACTGGAATGAGGAAACAATGAAATATTCTACTGTGTTGCTTCAAAATCCAGTTATAGACAGCGAAACTGGAGAATTACGGGAAATGACTGAGTTTGAAAAAGTTAAGGCTGGGAAAAGAGTTTTGGATGATGGTTCTTATCTCGATGAAACTAGCAAAACAATTGTTACAGTAGCAAAGCCGAATGAGTACAGTGTATGGGACAGAGATAACAATGTTTGGATAGAAGATAAAAATTTGAAATTACAATATTTAAAAAGTGAAAGATACAGTAAACAAAAAGAATTTGTAGATTTAAAGAAAAAATTATCTGAGTTAGAAGATGAAAAAACAGAATTTGAAAATGAAGGATTTCCTGCTGATGAAACAGAGGCTAATATTGCTGAAACAACCGAAAAAATGGATAATTTGAAAAAAGAGATTGCAACATTGACAAAAGAAATTAAAAAAGTAGAAAAGGAAGTGGCATAGATGAATTTTGGGAAAGCATTTGAAGAAGTAAAAAAAGGAAAAGCAATGAGATTGCCGCAATGGAGCAAGGATGTAGTGATAAAAGCACAATTTCCTGACAAAAACAGCAAAATGACAGCTCCATATCTATATGTGGAATCCAGATATGGTAGGGTACCTTGGAAAGAAACTATGATTGAATTATTTAGTGAAGAATGGGAAGTGATATAAATGGACAGATTTGACAAATTTTTAGATTATATCTTCAAAGTTGAAGGCGGTTACACTAATGATAAAAATGATAAAGGTGGAGCAACAAACTTTGGGATAACACACGAAGACGCTAAGACGTATCTTGGCTATACTGGAGATATGAGAAAATTTAAAAAATCAGATGCAGAAAGAATTTATGAAAAAGTATATTATCGTGGAAATCATATTGATAAAATAGCAGATGATAAAGTGGCTCTTTCAATTTTTGACTGGAGTGTAAACAGCGGGAAAAAAGGAAAGGAAAAGGCACAAATTGTGGCAAATAAATTTGGTGCAAATTTAACAGTAGACGGAATAATTGGACCTAAGACAATTGAAGCTATTAATAAAATAAATCCTGAAAAATTTCTAAAAGAGTATCATGAAATGCAAAGAAATTTTTATAAATATTTAGCAGCTAGGGATAAATCACAGCACGATTTTTTGAAAGGCTGGTTAAACAGGGTTGAAAGAAAAGAAAAATTTATAAAGGAGATGTTTTAAAATGAGAAAAGTAATATTGAATGTAGGACACGGTGGAGTGAAAAAGGATCCAGGAGCTTGTGCAAACGGATTTGAGGAACACGCTTGGAATAAAAATTTCGTGAATAGCTATATTGTACCTGAGTGCAAAGAGCAAGGTGTAGATTATGTCGTAGTATATCAGGATTATTATTCTAAATTACCAGACAAAATTAATAATTTAGCAAACAAAGGGGATATAACTTTGTCATTTCATCTTAATGCAGCTGAGAAAATGGCTAACGGAGTTGAAATGCTATTCTGGCATACTTCCAAAAAAAGCAAGGAATTGGCAGAATATATGCAGGAGGCTAATATTGAAGCAACGCATTTGAAAGACAGAAAAATCTTACCACGTGTAAGAGGAGATAGAGGTTGGACATTGTTATATAAAACAGTAACCCCTTGTCTTATCGTTGAAAGTGGATTTATAACAAATAAAAATGATATGGAAGTATTAGAAGCAACAAAAAAGGAACTGGCAAAATATTATGTAGCGGCGGTAAAAAA